>JBEEMY010000175.1:0-5365 GCA_041192415.1 Verrucomicrobiota bacterium
GGGCGCGGCGGAAGACATCGCGGGCGGATGTGTTTTTCTTGCGTCGGGCGATTCGGATTATCTCAACGGCGCGGTGCTGAACATTGATGGCGGCTGGATGGGCCGCTGATTAATTTTTCAACAGGAGGAAACGGAGTGAACAGAGACAAATGCTCCGTTTCCTCTGTTTGCTCCTGTTCAAAGGGAATTTTCTTCGCGGTCAAAACGGTTTCTGTTAGTTTCCCGCAGACGCCATCCATCGCTTATGAAAATAATTTTCTCCTGCGCCGTCCTGTGGTCAGCTTTGATTTTGTCCTGCGTTTCTTGCGCTACTGCCTCTGCACCCTTTGAAAAGTGGATTTCCCTTTTCAACGGCACGAACCTTGATGGCTGGGCGGTGATGAACGGCGGGAAGTTTGCCGTGACGAATGGCGCGATTCAGATTCAAGGCGGCATGGGCTGGCTGCGGACGGAACGTGCGTTCACCAATTTTGTTTTGCAAGCCGAGTGGCGCGGATTGGAGACGAATTACAACAGTGGATTTTTTCTGCGCTCCGGTCTCGAAGGCAAACCGATGCCGACGAATGGCTGGCAGGTGAATCTCAAGCAGGCCGATCTCGGCGCGCTGCTGAAGAACAAAGACATCCTCGTCTCGCCCAAGCCATCCATCGTGCCACACGGCGAGTGGGCGACGTTCGCGATGACGGCGCGCGGCACGAACGTGACGCTGGAGTTGAACGGACAAAAACTTTACGAACACGGTTTCGACGCGACGAGCGGATTCATCGGCATCCAGGCCGAAGATAAAAAAATGGAGTTGCGGAGTGTGCGCGTGTTGGAGTTGCCGTGAAATGAAAAGGAAAATGCAAAATGAAAAAACTGTTTGAATCCCACGCCCGAAGAATTCTTCATTCTGCATTCTGCATTCTGCCTTTGTTGCTCGCTTCCTGTGCGACGCACCCGGTCGCGCCAAAAAACTTTTCCGGTGCGACGTCAATCGAATGGTCGCAGCGCCTTGCCAATTCGCAGATGGCGCGCGAAACGAAACCGCCGAAGCTCGATTACACGATGGGCTTGTTCACGCTGTCGTTGCTGAAGCTGGACGCGGTCGCGCCGGACGCGCGTTACTTGAGCTTCACCACGAACAAGGTCGGCGCGCTGATTTCCCCCGACGGCAACGTCCAAGGTTACAAGCCGGAAGAGTTTCAACTCGACTCGCTCAATCCCATGAAGACGGTGCTGGCGCTCTGGCAAATCACCGGCGAGGAACGCTACAAATTCGCCGCACAGAAACTGGTGAAGCAGTTGGCCACGCAGCCGCGCACGTTCGACGGCGGCTTCTGGCACAAGCAGAGATACACCAATCAAATGTGGCTCGACGGCATTTACATGGCCGATCCGTTTCATGCGGAGTGCGGAAAAATTTTTGGCGATGCGTCGGCGTTCGATGACGTGGCGAAGCAAATCCGTTTGATGGACGAACATTCTTACGATGCGAAAACCGGTTTGAATTATCATGGCTGGGATGCGGCAAAAATCCAGCCGTGGGCAAATCCGCAGACCGGCTGCTCGTCAAATTTCTGGGGTCGCGCGGAAGGCTGGTATGCGATGGCGCTCGTGGACGTGCTGGATTTCATTCCGACGAATCATCCAGCGCGCGGTGAAATTATTGCCACGCTGCAAAAACTTTCCGTGGGCGTGGTGAAATTTCAGGATGCGAAGACCGGCCTCTGGTGGCAGGTGCTGGATGCAGGCGACCGGCAAGGAAATTATCTCGAAGCCACGGCCTCGGCGATGTTCGTCTATGCGCTGGCGAAGGGTGTGAACCACGGCTACCTCGCGCGCGATCTGGTTCCGGCCATCGAACGCGGTTACACGGGCATCATCCAAAATCTTATCAAGGCCGACGGCGTGAACAGTTGGTCACTCACGCAATGTTGCTCCGTCGCCGGCCTCGGATTTGCTAACGCCGCCGGGCGCGCGCGTGATGGCAGTTTTGATTACTACATCGCCGAGCCGATTGTGAGCAATGACCTGAAAGGTGTCGGGCCGTTCATTTTGGCGGGGATTGAAGTGCAGAAGCTGCGCTAGCACTTGTTCGTGCCGAAGGCACAACTGGAAATTAGCCAGACACAAAGTGTCTGGTTGGGGAGGGATGAAAATTATTCCGTCCCAGCGGGACGGCGGAATCGTTTTTTGATTCCGTCCGCGCCGTTTCACCGTCCCTTCAGGACGGATTTCATTTGAACGCAATTCCAGACACTCCGTGTCTGGCTAATTTCCAATGTCGCTCCGCGACCAATGAAACTGTGCCAGTGGTTTAATTGGGTCGGCACGCCATAGAACAAACCTCCAGTAACCATTTTATCATTTCGACATCTACACTGGGGTCGGTAAATTGATTTGCACCACATGAAAAATTTATTGCTCCGTTCCGCCGCGCTCGCCGCCGGAATTTTTTTCACCGCCGCCATTTCATCCTCCGCGCAGACGCCGGAAGCCGTCACGCCCAAATCGGTTCTCGACGTGATGCAGCGCGTGGCGGACTGGCAGCTCGCCAATCCCTCCGCGCATAAAGTCACCGACTGGACGCAGGGCGCGGGCAATGCCGGCATGATGGCGCTCGCGGGAATTTCCGGTGATGCAAAATACCGCGACGCCATGCTCGCCCTTGGCGAGACGAATGAATGGCAGCTTGGCCGCCGGATGTATGACGCGGACGACCACGCCATCGGCCAGACGTGGGCGGAATTGTATCTGCTGTATCGCTCGCCGAAGATGATTGCGCCGCTGCGGGAAAAATTTGACGCGATTCTCGCCCAGCCGTCCACGGCGACGAACATGATGTTCGGCAAGAATGAGAATCCCAAGTCGCGCGAGCTGTGGGCTTGGTGTGATTCACTTTTCATGGGGCCGCCCGCGTGGGTGCGCGCCTATGCGGCCACGGGCGAGGAGAAGTATTTGGATTTCGCCGTCAAGAATTGGTGGCGCACCACGGATTTTCTCTACGACAAAGACGAGCATCTGTTCTACCGCGACAACCGCTACTTCACGCAGAAGGAAGCCAACGGTAAAAAAGTTTTTTGGGGACGCGGCAATGGCTGGGTCATCGCCGGTCTGGTTCGCACGCTGCAATACCTGCCGATGAATCATCCCGACCGTCCGCGCTTCGAGAAATTGTTCAAGGATATGGCGGCGAAGATTCTGACGTGCCAGCAAGCCGACGGACTCTGGCGCGCGAGTCTGCTCGACCCGGACAGTTATCCGCTCAAGGAAACCAGCGGCTCCGGCTTTTACACCTACGCGCTGGCGTGGGGCGTGAATCAGGGCTTGCTGGACAAGGCGCAATTTGAACCCGCCGTGCGCAAGGCGTGGGCGGCGCTGGTCAGTTGTGTGGAAGCCGACGGCAAACTGACGCACGTCCAGCCGATTGGCGCGGACCCGAAAAAGTTTGCGGAAGACTCGACGGAAGTCTACGGCGTCGGCGCGTTCCTGCTCGCAGGCAGCGAAGTTTATCGGATGGCGGTGCTTGAAATAAAAAAACCAATCATGGTCAAAGTCGCTAATCCGGCAAGTTTTTGGCGTGAATGCGAGACGGTGGCTTACCAGTTCGAAACAACTGTCTGGCCTTCCGCCGACAGGCTTAAAAAATATGTTGTCATGGATGGGCTTTCATCTCGAATCCTCGATACACAGCCGGTTTCCTATTTTTCAACACCTGATTTTAAGAGGTCGGAAGGTCCAGAATTACTTTTCCAAGTTGACCTCGCCCCGGGCGAAACGCGCAAGTTTTACATTCTAAACACAACTGCGTTGCCCGCCACGCCGCCGCCCATCGTGAAGACGATGGCGCGTTACGTTCCCGAACGCTTCGATGATTTTGCGTGGGAAAGCGACCGCATCGCGCATCGCATCTACGGCCAGGCGCTCATCAAAGCCGAGGGCACCATCAGCAGCGGCGCGGACGTGTGGATCAAAAAAGATCGCGGCCTCATCGTGGACGAGATGTATCGCACGAAGCATTATCACGAGGACAACGGCTCGTTCATGGACGATTATCGCTGCGGCAAAAGCCGTGGCTGCGGCGGTCTCGGCATCTGGGACGGCAAAAAACTTTTCGTCTCCAGCAATTGGAAAAACTGGAAGCTCATCACCACCGGCCCCATCCGTTCGGAATTTGAACTGACTTACGATGCGTGGGACGCGGGCAATGGCCGCATGGTTTCCGAGACGAAACGTTTCAGCATAGACGCTGGTTCGTGGATGACGAAGGTGAGCAGCACGATTTCCAGCGAGGACAAATCGCCGCTGACCATCGGCGTCGGTTTCGCCGAACGCGCCTGTCCCACGAATCGCACGGAAGCCATCGCGCGCGACCAGAGCGAAGGCTGGATGAGCTACTGGCAGCCGGAAGATGAACCCAAAGGCACGATGGCGGTCGCGGTGGTTTTGCCGAAGGGCGCGGTGAAGGAATTCGCCAACGACAATTCCGAAATGCCCGACAGTGTGAAGCACGCCAATGTTCCGCAGCCGACGCATGAAGGTTATCCGGCCATCCGCAATCAACTGGCCATCACGCAAACGGAAGTGGACAAGCCGTTCACTTACTACTTCGGCGCGTGCTGGGATCGCAGCGGCGATTTCACGAACCACGTCCAGTGGGAAACTTATGTGAAACGCTTCGCCGAACGCCGCGACCAGCCGTTGCAGGTTTCGGTGGGGAACTAAAATCTCGTAGCAGCGGACGTGAGTCCGCTCAAACAAAATTATTTAGAGCCGACTCACGTCGGCTGCTACACCTCAAAGGGGGGAAATTATTTTGCCGGCGCGGCGGAGATGACTTTCATCGCCTCCGTCGTGAGCGCGGTAATCTTGGCCCAATCCTTTTCCGCAACGAGCTTGCGTTCGGCCATCCACGAACCACCGACAGCGGCGACCTGCGGGACGGCGAGATAGTTCGGCAGCGTCGCCGCCGTGATGCCGCCGGTGGGAATAAATTTCACGCCGGTGTGGCCGAACGGGCCGGCGAGTGCCTTGAGCGCGTTCACGCCGCCGAAAGTTTCGGACGGAAAAAATTTCAGGTGCTTCCAACCCAAGTCCAGCGCGGCCATGATTTCCGTGGGCGTGATGACGCCGGGAAACAGCGGCAGCTTCGCATCGTGCGCGGCTTTGGAGACGGCTTCGCTCAAGCCGGGCGAGACGCCGAATTGCGCGCCGGCATCCACGGCGGCTTTCACGTTGTCCGCCGTGAGCAACGTGCCCGCACCGACGACAGCGTGGGGCAGGGACTGGCGGATGCGCGCGATGGATTCCGCCGCGCCCGCCGTGCGAAAGGTGACTTCGATGCAATTCAATCCGCCCGCGATGAGCGCCTCGGTGAGCGGCA
>JBEEMY010000176.1:0-5351 GCA_041192415.1 Verrucomicrobiota bacterium
AACCGAAAGCCGTGGACGACGCCAAACTTCCCGCATGGGCGGAGTTTGATTGGGTCAGGTTCTACGAGAAGTGAAGGATTATCCCGAAAAATGATTTTGCCCAAACCAAGATTCAATTTTGCCGGCGCGCTGCTGTGCGGGAAGGGAGTGCTGTTTTCATTCGCTGCAAATTTGTGCTGGTTGGGGCTGTTCTTCTGCGTTTTTTTGCTGCCGGAGATGGCATCTGCCCAGCGTGTGAACCTGGCGAAGTTTCAGACCACCACGGCCAGTTCCACTTTTTCCACGGACTACCCGGCACGCAACGCGACCGATGGCGTGGCGAACAATGATTCGCTCTGGATCAGCTCGCTCACCCTCCCGCACACGCTGCAGGTGCAGTTGCCGCTGGCGATGACGATTGGCAGCGCGCAGTTGTTTCTCGGCATTGACGACGGCTTGACGGTCACCAATTTTTCCATCCAATACCTTGATGCTTCATCCAACTGGGTGAACTGCCCCGGCGCGAACATCACGGGTAACACGCTCAACGAACGCAACATTGTCTTCACCACAAATGTCACGGCGGCGCTGTTCCGGTTTTACTCCACGGATGCCCGGGTGCGGGTTAAGGACTTTGCGCTCTACCCGCCGAACGGTCCGACGGGCTGGCCGTTGGGCACGGATGTGAAGATCAACCTCGCCGGGTTTTATGGCGCGCTGGCCGACAGCACTTATACCTTCTCCGCGACCACCTACTTTCCCCGGCAGGCGGTGGATGGCTATGTGGACGACAACTCGCGCTGGTTGAGTTTGCCCAACACGAATACGCACTGGCTGCAGGTGGATTTTGAAACCACCAACAAGCTCGGCAGCGCGCACCTTTACAGCGGCTCAGGTGTGAACCAGAACGTCGTCACTAATTTTCAATTGCAGTATCTGTCCGGCACGAACTGGCTCACGATTCCCGGCACGGTTTTTACGAACAACACCACGAATGCGCTGGTCATCAACTTCACTGCGCCCGTCATTACTTCGTCGGTTCGCTACTACTCGACGAACGCGGGCTTTCATCGCATCCGCGAGCTGCTCATCTTTCCGGCGAACGGCGGCGCGGGTTATCCGCTCGGCACGGGCGTTAAGATTGCGCCGCGCCCGACGCAGAGCTTCACGAATTATCACGATGATTTTTATTTCCTCGTCAACCTTGCCTCCGGCAATTCGCTCGTCAGCAGCACGAACGGCGCAGGCGAGGCGGCAGTTTCCTCGACTACGAATCAGAAAAGTTATCAGTTGCTTTACAACTACGACAGCGACACCTACCGCCTCCGTAACCGCGCTTCATTGAAATGCCTCGAAGTTGCGAACGCCTCGACGAATGACGGCGCGGCCATCGTCGAGGGCAATTACTCGGCCATGCCGCATCAGTTGTGGAAATACCAATATGTGAACGGCACGAACCTGGTCTTCATCAACGCGTGGAGCGGCAAAGCGATGCAAGCGACGGCGGGTGCGGTGACGCAGCAGCCGTTGACGGCGGGCAGCAACCAGCAGTGGAGCGTCCTCTACGTTGACTTTTTCCCGAAGAAAGGCTCGGCCGGTTATCTCAATACGAATCTCTCGTCCGCTAGCTGGGGTTACAACTGGACCGCCGCCAATCCCTATCCTGATCTCACGCCGGAATTCGTCTTCAACCCGATGAATTTTGCCGATCCCGGCAGAGGGCGTCTGGGAAACAACTACGCGCTGTATGTCCCACGGTCGGGCGCGACGCATCTGATGGGCTACAATGAGCCGGACCGATATGAACAAACCGGACGTTGGCTCGACACTGACGCGACAAACTCAGCTACCTTCAGCGAATCGCGCGCGCTGACCAACGCGCTGTTGTTCTGGCCGAGGCTGGAATCGCTGGACCTCCCGCTCGTCAGCGCGTGTCCGGCCAGTTCCACCAGCGGCTGGCTGGCGGGATTCTACGACAGCGTGGACGCGCGCGGAATGCGGTCGGAATACACGGCCATCCATCAATACCCCGGCCCAAGCGGTGGCTCGGCCTCGGCGCTCGTTACAGTCATCCAGAACACCTACAACAACTTTGGGCGCAAGGTCTGGCTCACGGAATTTTCCGCCGTGGATTGGAACGGCGGCGGTAATTGGAGCGAGGAGGATAACTACAATTGGATCAATGAATTCGTCTGGCGCGCAGAATCGCTCGACCAGTTGAAAAAATACGCCTTGTTTATCTTCACGGCAGACACGAACAATCCAACCGCCGCCAATCCGTGGGACAAGCCCGCAACTGCGCCGCGCTCGAATTTTTTCGAGACCAACGGCACGACGCTCACTGCGTTCGGCGAGGCCTACACCGCGTGGGATCAGGACGCGACGGTGCGCGACGACAAGGTTTATATGATCCACAACAAGGCTGCGCGTCATCGCCTGCTTTGTGCCACCGGCAACTCCTCATTGACGAACGCGTGGATTCGCAGCAGCGATGTCTCCGTGCAATGGGTGTTGCGCCCCGCGCCCGCCGGACGCAAATACATCGTGTCTGCGCAGGACGGACGGCGGCTGCGTTACAACGGAACGACGCTCGATTACGCGCCGGCCGGCACGACGGGAACGAATGTGGAATGGTCGCTTAGCCTTGTTACCCCGAGCACGGACTACGGCTGGGTTTATCTGGATCACCCCGCCAGTTCCAAGCGCCTGCAATTGCTGCGTTCTAACAACGCCGCCAACGCGCCAACCAATATGGTGTTCTCCATGGTGGCTAATACCAGCACCACCAACGCGGCGAACTGGCGTTTCATCCGCCCCATCAGTCCCAGCGAAGGGGCTGCGCCCGCCGCCGTGGCAAACTTGCAGGCCGTCGCGGGCAACCAGACTGTGGCACTCACTTGGAACGCTAGTGCGGCGGCGGATTTTTGGCGCTACTCCGCTTACCGCAGCACGACTAACGGCGGGCCATACACCGTGCTCGCGACGAATCTCACCGCGACGAATCTCACCGACAACGCCGTGACCAACGGCACGACTTACTACTACGTCGTCACCGCCACCGACCTCATCGGATACGAGTCCACGAATTCAAATCAAGCCATCGCCACGCCCGCGAATCCATTGCCGACTACGCCGACAAATATTGTCTTCAGCGTGACCTCGTCAAACCTGACGCTGTCCTGGCCGCTGAATTACATGGGCTGGTTGCTGCAAACGCAGACGAACGGGTTGTCGTCGAACAACTGGTTCACCGTTCCCGGTTCGGCAACCACCAATCAGATGACGCGACCAATTGTTCCCACGAACGGGAGTGTGTTCTTCCGATTGATGCGTCCGTGAGTAACACTGAAGCCGACCAAAAAATATGCTTAAACCAAGATTCAATTTTGTCGGCTCGCTGATGTGCGGGTTGGGAATTTTATTTTCGTTCACCACTAGCATCGTCCGCGCCGATGTGAAATTGCCCGCGATTTTCTCCGATCATATGGTGTTGCAACGTGACGCCGTCGTGCCCGTGTGGGGGTGGGCTGATGCGGGTGAGAAAGTCACGGTCACAATCGCACGCCAAACCAAAACCGCGACGGCGGACGCGGCAGGCAAATGGAGCGTGAAACTGGACAAACTTTCGGCGAGTGAACCGCAGACGTTGACGGTCAGCGGCAAGAACAAGATCACTGTGACCGATGTCCTCGTCGGCGAAGTCTGGCTTGGCTCGGGTCAATCCAACATGCAGATGTGGATGAAAAGCGTTCGCAACTTGGAGCAGGAAAAAGCGGCGGCTAAATTTCCGCAGATCCGCATGTTCACCGTGAAGCGGCATGAAGCGGTCACGCCACAGCCGGATTGTGAAGGCGAGTGGGTGCTTTGCCGCCCGGAAACGGTGGAAACGTTTTCGGCGACGGCCTATTTCTTTGGCCGGGAGCTGCATCAAAAGCTCGGCGTGCCCGTCGGCCTGATTGCCGCATCGGTGGGCGCGACGCCGATTGAAACCTGGACAAGCCTGGACAAGCAGGAAGGGAAGAAAGAACTCGACCCAGTGTTTGCGGAATGGGCGGAAAAACTTCGCGTCCCCTACGACCCGGTCAAAGCGCAGGCTCAATACGAAAAGCAGTTGGCCGCGTGGAAGACCAATTCCGCCAAGCGCGTGGCCGAAGGAAAACCTGCGGGGTATGCGCCCGAGAAGCCGGTGCCTCCGCGCGAACACAAAAATTATCCGGCCAACCTGTTCAACGGCATGGTCGCGCCGATCATTCCCTACGCCATTCGCGGAGTCATCTGGTATCAGGGCGAGAACAGTGGTCGCGAAGGCTTTGCGCAACTTTACGAATACCAGCTTCCGTTACTCATCGCCGACTGGCGCGCGCGCTGGGGGCAAGGCGAGTTTCCGTTTGCGTGGGTGCAGTTGGCCAATTTTCGGCAATACACGAATAGCCCCAGCCCGATCAGCTATTGGGCACGGGTGCGCGAAGGTATGCTGAAGTCGCTTGTCGTGACGAACACCGGCATGGCGGTGGCTATTGATATCGGCGAGGCGGACAATATTCATCCGAAGAACAAGCAAGAGGTGGGGCGTCGGCTCGGGTTTTGGGCGCGGGCGAATGTGTATGGCGAGAAGATTCCGTTCTCCGGCCCGTTGCCGGCGGGACATAAGATCAGCGGCGACGAAATCATTCTCTCCTTCGAGCACACCGAAGGCGGCCTGATGGCAAAAGACGGCGACTTGCGCGGATTCGTCGTCGCCGGCGCGGATAAAAAATGGCACTGGGCGAAGGCGCGTATCGAAGGCGAGCAGGTAATCGTTTCTCGTCCCGAAGTGAAGTCGCCGGTCGCCGTGCGCTACGGCTGGGCCGACAATCCCAACTGCAATCTTTATAACGGCGCAGGCTTGCCCGCCTCGCCGTTCCGAACGGATGCTTGGTGAATGCTGCGATGAAAATAAAAGGTCTCCGTTGGTGGATCGTGGCGCTGCTCTTCGGAGCGGCGGTGCTCAACTATGTGGATCGCCAGACGCTCTCGGCACTTGCGCCCACCATTCAGAGTGATTTAAAAATGGACGACCGCGATTACGCGAACGTCGTTAATATTTTCCTCGTCGCTTACACGATTGCCTATCTTGTTTCGGGCCGCATCGCGGATAAGCTGGGCACGCGCGCCAGCATGGCGTTGTTCGTTTTGTGGTGGTCATTCGCAAACATGCTCACCGCCGCGTCGCAAGGCATGCGCTCGTTGAGCGGATTTCGTTTCCTGCTCGGCCTCGGTGAAGCCGGCGTCTGGCCAGCGGCGTCAAAAGTTGTTTCCGAATGGTTCCCCGCCAAGGAACGCGCGCTCGCCATCGGTGTTTATACGATGGGCGCAACCATCGGCGCGACGGT
>JBEEMY010000177.1:0-5325 GCA_041192415.1 Verrucomicrobiota bacterium
TTTTTCATCTCGGCCTCGATGGCCGCGAAATCCTCCGGCGAGATGCGGTGGGAACATTCGAGGTCGTAGAAAAAACCGGTTTCGATGGCCGGGCCGGCCGCAAACTGCGCGTCCGGCCAGAGCCGCAGAATGGCGGTGGCCATGACGTGCGCAGCGGAATGGCGGATGCGCTCCAACTCGGTCATCTGGTTGCGCTCGTCTAAAGTTTTGCGTTCGGGATTCGGTTGTTGTTCTTCGGCCATAAAATCAGTTTAGCCACAGAGCCACAGAGAGCACAGAGGAAAAACTTCTCTGTGCTCTCTGTGGCTCTGTGGCAATAAATCAAATCGGATCGAGCGCGTCGCTTTCGCAGGAGGCGTATTTTTCCAGCAGCTTGTCGTAGATTTTCGTGGCCTTCTTGTCGGGCTTGATTTCGCTGCCGGGCACGGGCGCGCTGAATCCAGCCACGATTTTTTCCCAGCTCGCCGGTTTGCCGCTCGACACCAACCAGCCGTGTGCCGCCTGCAACGCCGAACCAAGTGCGGCGCTCTTCGTGACCTCGATGCGCAGCACGCTGCAATTCATCACGTCGGCCATAATCTGCAACAGCTCCTTGTTGCTGGATGCCCCGCCGGTCGCAAAAATCTTTTCCGGCAGGACTTGCATCCACTGCGAATGCAAACGCATGGAGAGCATCTGCGCTTCAAACACGGCGCGGCAGTTGGCGGCGGCGTCTTTCGAATCCAAATCAAAACGATGAATGCCCGGCTTGTTGGAGCGCGGGACAATTTCCGCCTCGAACCACGGCAGAAGAACGCCGCCGTTGTTGCCGGGAGGTGTGCTGGCGACGAGTTTGCCGAACGCGGCCCAATCTTTGATGCCGTAAAGTTCGCGGACTTTTTCGCGCGCGAGCGAGCCGTTCTTGAAACAGATGAGCGTGAGGTAGTCACCGGCAGGCGAACCGAAGACGTGGCCTTCGCCTTGTTCGTCGGTCACGCATTTCTGCATGGTGCCAAAAAAAGTATCGCTCGTGCCGAGGCTGACGGCGACTTGGCCGGGCTTGATGAGACCGAGGCCGAGGACGCTCGCGGGATTGTCGCCGGTCCAGGTGGTGGCGAGCGCTGCGGGATTGATGCCGTATTTCTGAACGAAGTAAGGACTGACCGGGCCGATGACCGAGCCGGAGTCCGCGAGCGGCGGCAATTTGCCGATGAGTCCGGGCGCAGTGGCCTTGAGCGCGTCGTGGTTCCAGTTTTTGCGGCGGATGTCCATGAGGTTCATCCCGGCGCCATCACCAAAATCAATCGGCGCAATCTTGCCCGCGAGCAGCGAGGCCATGAACGAACTCACGAGCGCGATGTGAATGGACTTGTCGTAAGCCTGCGACTCGGTCTTGTAAAACTTGCGGATCTGCGGCCCAGTGAAACGCTCGAACGTATCCGAGCCGGTGCGCGACGCGGTGAATTTGATGCCGCCGAGTTTTTTGCGAATCTCGGCACATTCTTTCGCGGTCGAAGAATCCATCCAGATGGGCGAGGTCTTGCGCGCGAAAACGCCGTCGAGATTTTCCAACAAAGATTTTTTTGGATTGAGGTTTGCGAGGGCGTCCACCGCTTTGTCGTTGAGATAAACGGAGCCGTGTTGCTGGCCGCAGCCGCTGATGGCGATGATTTTGCCGAGCGCGACCTTGTCCTTTTTCATCTGCGCGAACAACAAATCGAGCGCGGCGGCCCACATCTGCGGCGGGCTGTGTTTCACGAGCGGGTCGCGACCGGGCAGCACCCCATTCTTGGTTTTGAACTGCGGCAGCGCGGCATCGAAGTTCAAAGATTTTTCGTAGACCACCTTGCGCGTATCGAGGTCAATGACCACGGCGCTCAAGCTTTGCGTGCTGGAATCGAGTCCAAGAAAAAGTTTAGCCATGAGATTTAATAGTTTTGTCCGCGACCGAATCCGGCGACAATACCAGCAATCCCTGCGAATGAAAAGAACCATACTGCATTGCACCTTGATCCTCTGGGCGACTTCCTTCGTGGCCGGCGCCGCGCCCATTGACTGCCACGCGCTCGTCTCGCGCCACGAGGTGGTGCTGACGAACTTCGACGCGACCAACCCGCTCTCCGTCGGCAATGGCCAATTCTGCTTCACGGTGGACGCAACGGGATTGCAGACTTTTCCTGAAGCCTTCGCCGAAACCACGCCGCTCGGCACGCTCTCGGACTGGGGCTGGCACACGATTCCCACGACGAACAACTGGAACGTGGACACGTTTCACTTCAAAGAATTTCCCGACCTGAACGGACGCCTCGTGCCGTATTGCGACGTGCCGGGAAATAAAAAAACGCCGGAGATCCAATGGCTGCGCTCGAATCCGCACCGGCTGCATCTCGGTCAAATCGGCTTCGTGCTGCGTCACGCGGACGGATCGCTAGCGATGACGAATGACTTGAAAGCCATCGAGCAGAAACTGGATTTGTGGAACGGCGAAATCATCAGCCGATTCACGTTTGATGGCGAAACCGTGGAAGTTCACACTGTTTGTGATCCGAAGCTAGATGGCATTGCCGTGCGCGTTATTTCGCCGCTGGTCAAACAAGGGCGGCTGGCGATTCAAATCCGTTTCCCTTACGGCACGGGCGAAACGGTGACGGCGGATTGGAATAAGCCAGCGGCGCACCAAACGGTTTTTGAGCGAGATAAAATAAATGGCGGCCACTTTACTCGTAAGTTGGACAACGACACCTACGTTGTTGATGCAAAGTGGACGGCAACCGCCACACTGAAAGAAACATCGAAGCACACATTTTTAATCACTCCGTTGGGTGATGATAAAATGTTGGAGCTCATTTGCACCTTTGCACCAAAGTCGAACGGATCATTGACCAGCTTTGAACAGTGCCGCAAGGATGCCGGCAAAAACTGGAACAAATTCTGGCAAACCGGCGGCGCGATTGATTTGTCCGGCAGCAAAGACCCGCGCTGGTTTGAACTCGAACGCCGTATCGTCCTTTCGCAATACCTCACGGCGATTCAGGACGCCGGCAAAAATCCGCCGCAGGAAACCGGGCTGACTTACAATACTTGGGAAGGGAAATTTCATTTGGAGATGCACTGGTGGCACGAGGCGCAATTCGCATTGTGGAACCGCCTGCCGTTGCTGGAAAAATCTTTGGACTACTACCAAAAAATTCTCCCGCGCGCAGAAGGCACGGCCAAACGTCAGGGCTACGCCGGGGCGCGTTGGCCGAAGATGACCAGTCCCAGCGGCGCGGAATCACCGTCGCCCGTCGGGCCGTTTCTCGTCTGGCAGCAGCCGCATCCGATTTTCTACGCGGAACTTTGCTGGCGCGAGCATCAGGACAAGGCCACGCTGAAAAAATTCCGCGACATCGTTTTTCAGACCGCCGACTTCATGGCGAGCTATGCGACGTGGGATACGAACACCAGCCGCTATGTTCTCGGCCCCGTGCTGCAAGGCGCGCAGGAAATTTTCCCGAAGGACAAAACGTTCAACCTGACTTTCGAGCTGACCTATTGGCGCTGGGCTTTGGAAGTCGCGCAAACGTGGCGCACGCGCCTCGGTCTGCCGCGCGAGAAAAAGTGGGACGCCGTTTTGCGCGACCTCGCCAAGCCGCCGGTGGTGGACGGCAAATACGCCTTCGCCGAGACGGCGATGGATTCCTACACGAATCCGAAATGGAACGCGGATCATCCGGCGGTGGTCGGCGCGCTGGGGATTTTGCCCGGCCCGCAGATTAATTTCGCGACGATGAAGAATTCTTTGGACTGGATTTGGGCGAACTGGAACTGGCCGGACACTTGGGGCTGGGATTATCCGATGCTCGCCATGACCGCCGCGCGGCTGGGCGAACCGGAGCGCGCGATTGACGCGCTGCTCCTCGACACGCCGAAAAATCACTACGCACTCAATGGCCACGTTTATCAGCGCCCCGGCCTGACGATTTACTTGCCGGCGAATGGCGGCTTGCTTTACGCCGTCGCGCTGATGGCGGCGGGCTGGGATGGAAATTCTTCAAAGCAAAATGCGCCGGGCTTTCCCGCCAACGGCCAGTGGAATGTGCGCTGGGAAAATCTGCGAACTGCGCCCTGACTCTCAACCGCTAATTCGAATAGTTTGATGCGCCGCTGATTTTATTAGCGAAGATGAGCGCGGATTAGCGGTTGAATAATTGCCTAACCACAATTGGGGATTGCCCGTCCGCATTTGCGTGTTTAGCCTGCGCAGCGAATTTCCCGTTTGATTTTATCTGACATGAGCATTGCCAAATCTTTTGCCCTCGCCCAGGAACGTTACGCCAGCCTTGGTGTAGATGTGAGCCACGCGCTAAAACTGCTTTCACAAATTCCCATCTCGCTGCACTGCTGGCAGGGCGACGACGTCGGCGGGTTTGAAAATGCGGGCGGCGCACTCGGCAACGGCCTCGCGGTCACGGGCAATTATCCCGGCAAAGCCCGCACGCCGGACGAACTCCGCGCCGACCTCGACAAAGGTTTGTCGCTCATTCCCGGTAAACATCGCTTGAACCTCCACGCCTTCTACGGTGAATTCGGCGGCAAGAAAGTGGATCGCGACGCCATTGAGCCGAAGCATTTTGCGAACTGGATTTCCTGGGCGAAGAAGAATGGCCTCGGCCTCGACTTCAATCCCACCTGTTTCTCACATTCAAAGGCAGCGGACGGCTTCACCTTGTCGCACGCGGACAAAGGCGTCCGCAAATTCTGGATTGAACATTGCATCCGTTCGCGCGAAATCGGTGCGGCGATGGGCAAGGCGCTCGGCAAGACTTGCGTGACGAACGTGTGGATTCCCGACGGCTACAAAGACACGCCCGCCGACCGCGTTTCGCCTCGTGAACGCTTGGCGGAATCGCTCGACGCCGTGTTCAAGAAAGCCATTTCGCCGAAGCTGAACCTCGACGCCGTCGAACCGAAGCTCTTCGGCATCGGCAGCGAAAGTTTTGTGGTTGGCTCGCATGAGTTTTATCTGGGCTACGCCGTCAGCCGGAAGAAACTGCTGTGCCTTGACGCCGGCCATTATCATCCGACGGAAGGCATTGCTGACAAGATTTCTTCCGTGCTGCTCTATCTGCCGGAAATCGCGCTGCACGTGAGCCGCGGCAAGCTGGAGATGAACATCGAGAGCGTGATCCCGGACCTGGATGCCACGGTCCTGTGCTACTGCAACGCCTTCAATCGCGGTGCGCTGTCGGCCGACACCTTGCGGACGATGGGCTACCGCAACGCGTGTTTCATCGCCGGTGGCTTGAAAGCCTATCGCGCGTTGGGCTGAAGGGCAGCCACGCGACAAAAGGCGTTTTCCCCGAT
>JBEEMY010000178.1:0-5311 GCA_041192415.1 Verrucomicrobiota bacterium
GAAGCGCATGGGAAATGTCGTCGTCGCCGGATCACCGCCGCAATCGCCGCCGATGGCCTGGTTCAAGATGAAATAAACCGGGCGATGAAACGGATTGCCTTCATCCGCATGGTCGGCGGACGCGAGGTCCAGATGGTTCATCAATTTGCCGTCCAGCAGCAGGTCAATTTTTTTTGCGTCCCACTCCATCGTCCAAGTGTGAAACCCTTTTGCCCACGCCGCGCCGCCGAAATCCGCCAGCGGTTTTTTAGTGTCCAGCCATTTGATTTTTCCATCGAGCTGGTAGCCGAAGTTGGCGAGCACGGTGTTGGTGTAAAATTCCATGATGTCAATCTCGCCGCCCGCCGGCCAGCGATGGCCACTGGTCGCGCCGAGCGTCCAGAACGCCGGCCAGCTTCCCAGCCGCGTATCAATCCGCGCCCGCATCTCAAATTTTCCGTAGGTGAACTCGCGCAGCCGCCGCGACGTGAGACTGGCGGAGGTGTATTCAATCCACTCGCGGCTCGTCCGCCAATTCGGGCGGTTGGTGGTGAAGGTTGGATTTGGATTGTGCTCACGCCGCGCTTCGATGACCAGCAGGCCGTTCGTGCAGAACGCATTTTCCGGCTGATACCATTGCAGTTCGTTGTTGCGCACAAAGCCTCGCTCGTAATTCCAATTCGCCTCCTCCGGCGCGCCGTTGGTGTTGAATTCATCCGCCCAGACAAGTTTCCAAGCGTCCGCGCTATGGGCGGCAGTCGTTGCGAGCAGTAGCGTGAGGAGAACGGCGTTTCTCAATTTCATTTGTCACAGCATACGCCAGAGCCGGGGAAGAGATTACTGGAAACTGCCGGGAAAATTTTCCATCATGCGCCAGCGAAAATTTTTCATGCTGCCCGAACCCATCATCGCCCTGACCGCTGCGCTCGCCAAACTTCCCGGCGTCGGCCCGCGCTCCGCTGAACGCATCGCGCTGCATCTTGTGCAGGCCGACGTGCCGACGGTGAAACATCTGGCGGAAACCATTTTGACCGCGCGCGAACGCATCCGCTTCTGCGAAACCTGCGGCGCGCTTACGGAAAAATCTCCCTGCGCCACTTGCACCGACGACCGCCGCGATGCTTCGCTCGTCTGCGTCGTGGAACGCGCCGTGGACATCTTGAGCATCGAGAAGTCCGGTTCCTATCGCGGCAAGTTCCATGTGCTTGGCGGAAAAATTTCTCCGCTCGACGGCGTGGAGCCGGACGACTTGCGCATCGGCGGACTGGAACAGCGACTCACCGTCGAACCTATCCGCGAAATCATCATCGCGCTTGGCACGGATGTGGAAGGCGATGCCACCAGCAGCTATCTCGCGAAGCGTCTCGCGCGCGGCGGGCTGAAAATTTCCCGCATCGGTTTCGGTTTGCCAGCAGGCAGTGGTTTGGAATTCGCCGATGAACTCACACTGAATCGTGCGCTTGAAGGCCGACGGGAAATGATTTGATTTTTAGCCGCGAAAAAGCGCAAAAGGCACAAAATGAAAACTGACTCATCTGCCGTAATTTTTTCTGCGCCTTCTGCGCCTTTTTGCGGCCATGAATAATTCTCCCGTATTCATCTTCGACCTCGGCAAAGTCCTCGTAGACTTTGATTACTCCATCGCCGCGCGCAAGATTGCCGCGCGCAGCGCCAAAGCCCCGGAAGATTTGCACGCGTTCCTAGGCAGTTCGCCGCTGCTCGTCGAATACGAGAGCGGACGCCTCACGCGCCAGTCTTTTTACGAAGCCATCTGTGAGGCCATTGGTTTTCGCGGCGACCTCGCGGAATTCGGCGGCGCGTTCGCGGACATCTTTGCGGAAATGCCCGGCACGATTGCCTTGCACGCCGAACTGCGGCGGCGCGGTTTCAAGACCTACATCTTTTCCAACACCAACGACCTCGCCATCGAACACGTCCGGCGCAACTTTCCGTTCTTCCAAAACTTTGACGGCTACCTTTATTCCTATGAAGTCGGCGCAATGAAGCCGCTGCCGAAAATCTACGAGGCGATGGAAGCGATGTGTGGCCAGCGCGGAGCGGACTTGATCTATCTGGACGACCGCGTGGAAAATATCGCGGCTGGCGCAGCGCGTGGGTGGCGGGCAATTCTGCACGAGTTGCCGGAGAAATCGCGGCAGGCGTTGAAGCAGATTGGCATTTTCTAATCTCTTGCCGTCTTTGTGTCAGATTGTTGAAATACTTCCGGCATTATGTCGGCGACAAACTTTTTGTGTGGTAGGGAAGCCGCGCTGCGGCGTCCCCGCTGGCGCTTTCCTGTTTTTTGGCCAGCGGCTTTTCCGAACCGCCCGCCCAAAAACTCCCAAGCGCGGGCGGTAGCGGCGCAGCGCGCCGTCCCTACCAATAAAACTTGTGAGCAACGTGTTTCAAAAAATCACCAGATGGAATTGCGCTTTGCACGGTGGCTCGCGGGATTTAAGCTGCGGGCATGGCTTGGTTCACTGACCGGCATTTGTTTTTCCTCGCGGTGCTGTTTTACGGCGGCGCGACGCTCTATTCCGTTTTCCTCTGGCGCAAAGGTTTCCGCCGCGACGATTGGGTAAATTATTTCCTGCTCGCCGCCGGCGTGGCGCTGCACACACTCGCGATGACCAAGCGCGGACTCTCGCTGCAAAGCTGCCCCGTCAACAATCTCTACGAAGCCACCACGTTCCTGCTCTGGGCGCTGGGACTCGCTTGCCTCGTGTATTCGCTGCTGCCGCGCTTCAAATTTCTCGCGGCCTTCACCGCACCGGTGCTGTTCACCGTCGGGATTTTTGCGCTGATGCCGTCGCTTGATCCGCCGCATGGATTGAAGCCGGAATTTTCCGGCGCGCTCCGCAGTCTGCACGCGGCCACGATTCTGCAAGCTTACGGCGCGTTCGGCCTCGCAGCGGTGGCGGCGGGAATGTTCCTGATGCAACGGCACGATTTGAAGATGCACAAGCTGCGTGCGCTGCTCTCGCTGCAGCCATCCATACAACGGCTGGAACTCATCACATTCCGGTTGGTGGCGGTGGGCTTTGTGCTGCTCACCATCGGCCTCGTCGCGGGGTGGAACTTGCCGCGCCCCGCTGGCAAACCCTATTTCTCGGACACCAAAGTCGTGTGGTCGGCGCTGCTCTGGCTGGTCTATCTGGAATCGCTCGTGGCGTATAAAATTTTCGGGCGGTCGAGCCGCCGCTTCACCCTCGGTGTCATCGTGGCATTTGTGTTTTTGCTGCTGACGTTTGGCCTGACGAATAAGTTTTCACCGATGCACCAGGATTATTCACCGGTAACGACCAACGCCGTGATGCAGGTCACGTTTCACGCTTCACTCGTCACCCGCCAATGAACGTCGTTGTCATTGGCTTAAGCCATCGCACGTCGCCCGTGAAGCTGCGCGAGCGTTTCGCCTTTGCCGAGGAAAAGATTCCCGCCGTGCTGACGGCGTTGCGCGCCTCCGGCATCGTTACGGAAGCCGCCATCCTCTCGACCTGCAACCGCGTGGAACTTTACGCCGCCACGCCACTTGCGCCGGAGACGGCCTGCGCGGAATTAAAAAAATTTCTAGTGCGGTGGGGCGAGACTCTGTCGAGTCCAAATCAAGCCGCAGAAAAATTAAGGCTCGGCGGAGTCTCGCCCCACCAAGAATTACGCGATGAAATCTATTTCCACGCCGAACCGCACAGCTTGCATCACCTGTTCAAAGTCGCCAGCGGACTCGATTCCATGGTCATCGGCGAGACCGAGATTTTTGGCCAGCTCAAAGCCGCTTACGAACTCGCCTTGACGCATCAGCACACCGGTGCGCGGTTGAACAAGGCGTTTCAACGCGCCTTCAACGTGGCCAAACACATCCGCACCGCGACGAACATCCAACGCGGCAGCGTTTCCGTGATGTCCGCCGCCGTGGAACTCGCGGAGAAAATTTTCAGCAACCTGGCCGAGCACGAAGTCCTCGTCATCGGCGCGGGCGAGACGAGCGAGAAGACCGCGCGCGCCTTGCAATCACGCGGCGTGAAACGCATCACCGTCACCAACCGTTCGCCGGAGCGGGCGGCGACGCTCGCGGCGGAACTCGGCGCACGCACCGTGCCGTTTGCGCAATGGCCGGAGGAATTTGAGCGCATAGACATCGCCATCAGCAGCACCGCCGCGCCGCAGCCCATCCTTGACCGCGCGACCTTGGAGCCGATGATGAAACGCCGCAAGCATCGCCCACTGCTGCTGATTGACATTGCCGTGCCGCGCGACATTGATTCCGCCGTGAGCGAGTTGGACAACGTCTATCTCTACAACGTGGATGATCTGCAAGGCATCGCCGCTGAATATCTAAAACTGCGTCAGGAAGAAGTCGTGCGGTGCGAAAAAATTATTACGGAGAAAGTGGCGGCGTTGCTAGGCGCGGTTGGGGCAAAGTAAAATGAGTCAGAGCTTTCAGTCTATCCTCATATCAGGCCACGAACTAATCGCAATGTCAGAACGAGCCTTTGATCAACAGCGTTAAAAATCCATAAATGAAGACACCGTCAAAAAAAGAATAAATAGCCACATAGAACCAATAACAAAGTGGGTCTTCGTCACGGTAAACCCACTCATTGACGGTGAACTTTCTACCGATATAAATTTTCTTTTGGTTCCAGAAATACACGAGATAGCCCGAAGCGCCAACCGCCAAGGCCAAGCAGAGGGCAACCAAATACCAGCGATACCACTGGGAAGGATGATGCTTTTGGTATAATTCCAATCCATACATTCCCCAGACAACGGTCATTAAAACAATGATGGCAAAAATATTTACCGGCTTTCGTTTGGGGGTCTTGCGCTCCTCCAGAATGATGCCGGCTCTTTTTTTTAGTGCGCGAACTTCCTGCTGAAGCTCTTCCAGGCTTTTTTTCTTTGGGTTCATTATTTAAGCCAGAATAAAAATCGATGGACGCGCGTGGCTAACGAAAAAAGCTGACTCGTCGCGGCGTAGCGCAGCGAAGACGGAGCCACCGCCGACTCGCGACGTGGATTGCAACCGCAGCGCCAACGGCGGTTGGCTCCGGCGACTGGTTAGGCTGCTCGTGGTCTCTGCTCATGTCGTAAAAAGAAATAAACCGCCGCACCGTTGACGGCAATCAATAAACCGAGCGCCAAATATCCCTTCCAATCTTCGTGCTGGTGCATCAAAGCCAACTCTCGGTCATAAGCTGCCCGCGTGTCTGCGGTATGATGCTCCATATAATCTCGCAGAGCGACAAATCGCTCCGTGTGCCGATAGCTCACGTCCGCAATCATGCCATGCGGATACGGGTTGCAAAACATCGCGACACCGCCGGACTCT
>JBEEMY010000179.1:0-5299 GCA_041192415.1 Verrucomicrobiota bacterium
GATCATCACCGCGTCAATGTCCTTGCGCGCGAGCAGTTCGCGGTAGTCATGAAACGCAGCGCAATCTTTGTTCTGGTAATGCCCGTTGATCGTGTCCACCGCGTCCTGCAAATGCTTTTTGTCCACGTCGCACGCGGCCACGACCTGACAATCCTTCTCGTTAAGAAAATTCTCCGTGTTCTGCGGCCCCTGCATCCCCCAGCCGATGATGCCAACGGTGATTTTGTTCGACGGCCGATCCGCGCCGAAAATCGAACTGGGAACAATCGTCGGCAACGCGATGGCCGCCGCCGTGCGCTTGAGAAAATGGCGGCGGCTGATGCCCGTGGCTGGCTTGATGTTGCGGCGTTTGTTCATTTGAAAATTTTCTGCGCGAACCAATACAAACTGTTCTTCCAATGTTGAAAATCATGGCCGTGGTCGTCCACATGCCAGATGTGCGGCACGTTGTTGGTTTTCAGGTAAGCGTGAAAACCCTGGCTGATGCGAATCAATCCGTCCTGATTGCCGGCGGAAATCCAAAGCAGCTTAAGCGATTGCTTCGCCTTTTCAGGATCGGGAACGAGCTGCTCCGGCGGGCGCGTGTTCGGCGCGGAAGAAAATCCGCCGACCCACGCAAACATGTCGAGATGCGCAAGGCCGAAGTCGAGCGACTGGCCGCCGCCCATCGAAAGCCCGGCCAGCGCACGATGCCCGCTGTCGGCCTGCACGGAATAATGCGACTCGATGAAGGGAATGATGTCATGCAGCAGGTCGCCCTCGAAATTTTTCCCCCAGCCGTCGCCCGCCAGCGCCGCCGGATCGCCGCCGTTGCCGGGGCCGCGCCGTTGCGCCCCGCCGCGCGGCGCGTTGGTCGAGGCGTTGCCGTTCGGGAACACGACGATCATCGGCTCGATTTTTTTGTCGGCGATCAGGTTGTCGAGGATGACGTGGGCCGCGCCGTTGCGTGTCCACTCGTGAACCTCGTTGCCGCCGATGCCGTGCAGCAGGAACAGCACGGGATATTTTTTGTCCTGCGAGTAACCGGGCGGCGTATAAACCTCCATCCAGCGTTTCGCGCCGATGGTGGACGAATCGTAATCCACGCGCTCCAGTTTGCCGTGCGCGACCTCGGCACGCACCTTGTCAAAGCCGGACGGCGCAGGCTCGAATGCAGCCTTGTCGTCCGGGCCGAGCACGATGGGCGGCTGGTTGCGCCCGCCGCGCGGACGGCGGCTGGGGTCTTCGGGATTTGACGAGGCCACCGCTGCTTCGCGCTTGGCGACGATTTCTTCCTTGGCAAAATCGCCGACCGCGCGGGTGAAGTGGATTTCATTTTCGTTCGTCGAAAGTCTGCCGGTGTAGGCGATGCGGATTTCGTTGTCATTGAAGTTGAGCATCTCGACAAACGAAACCTTGTCGCCGTCCACCTTGGCCTCCTTCAACTCGGCCTCGCGTTTCTGGTCGTTGACCTCCGAGCTGGCTTTGCCCGTCAAATTCGTTCCATCTTGCTTGAACGTGTAAGTGTATTTCTGCTGGCCGATCTGCGAATCAAATTCCGATTTCCAAGTGCCGCTGATGTCGGCGGCAGGAACGGACAACGGCAGCGCCGCGACGGTCAGGAGGATAATTATCTTTTTCATAAAACTATTTTCAGCGTTGTTGGAACGATCTCCGCCTCAATTTTGAAACAGCAGCGGCGCAAATTCGTGCAGGCTGCGCCGCCACGACTGCCATTCATGCGCGGTGTCCGGGGAAATGTAGAAGTGGCAATTGATGCCCGCCGCCTTCAACGCCTCGATGCTCGCTTTCGGATCTCCGCCCATGCGATTCCCACCGAGTTCACGACTGCCGTAGCTGACAAACACCAGCTTCACCTTCTCCTTGAACGCGGCCAAATCCGCGATGTCGTTCGTGGCGATGCTGCCGCCACTGAAAATACCGATGTGCGAAAACTTGTCGAGGTTCGCGGGCGCAATGGAGCGCGTCTGCATTCCGCCCATCGAAAGCCCGGCCATCGCGCGATGCGGTTGATCGGCCAGCGTGCGGAAGTTGGCATCAACGAACGGAATCAAATCCTCGATGAACACGCGCGCAAAAGCGGCGGGATTGTAGCGGCGTCCGCCCGGGCCGCCGATGGCCTGCGAGTATGGCGTGTTCGTTTGCGCCGGCTGGTTGGTCGCACCAAAACCGAAGTCCGCACCGGGGACGTAACTGTTCGCCATCACGATGATGAACGGCTTGGATTTTCCGTCCGCGATCAGGTTGTCCATGATGAACGGCGTGCGGCCCTGGCTGCCCCAGCCGGTTTCGTCCTCGCCTCCGCCATGTTGCAGATACAGCACGGGATAGCGCGCGGCGGATTCCGTTTCGTAACCCGGCGGCGTATAAACGAAACAGCGGAGATCCTTGCCCGCACTCTTGGAAAAGAAGAACACCTCCCGAAGCTGTCCGTGCGGAACATTTTTCAACGCGTAAAAATCCTCATCGTGCGCCGGGATTTCAACGCCGCTGCCCCAACGGCTCGCGCCGTAAAAATACAAACTGCCGGGGTCAGGAACCGACGCGCCGTCAATGTTGATCTGGTAATAGTGAAAGCCCGCGTCCTGCGGCGCTGACCAACCAACCCAAGCATTGTCGTCGCCCTTGGTCAGCGGATATTTTTTGCCGCCGAGGTCGAGCTGCACGCTCTGCGCCGACGGCGCGACGACGCGGGCGCGCACGCGCCGCTCGGAATTCACCTGCGGAAATTGTTTGCCCGACTGGTTGATGGACGACGGTTTCCAGTCATCCACCGGCTTTCCATCCGAACTGGTTGCCGCCGAATTTCCCGGCGTGGAGTTGGTTTGCGCCGTCGCAGCAAAGGCGGTGGCGATAATCAGACAAGCGGTCAGTATTTTTTTCATGGTTAAAATTTTCTGGCAACGGTTTCGATTCAAAACGGCGGTCCGGCTGAAATCCGGAAAAAATTCTTCGGCAAATCCACCGCGGTATTGGTCCAGACAAACGGCATCGCCGGCGAGTTGGTGGTGATGAGCGCGCTCCAGTTGACCAAGTTGGTTGAAGTCTGGATCTGGTAGTCAGGTCCGCTGTCGCCGCTGACTTGCAACACCAACTGTCCGCCATTCAATGCAACTGATGAGATCTGCGGCGCCGGCAACGGTTTTACGGCCACCAAGAAACTCTGCGTCGCGCTCAAGTTGGGCGTGCCGTTGTCAGTCACCCTGACTGTAAAGGAATTGGTGGTGTTCGCCTGCGACACAAGTGGCCGCCAGTTCAATACGCCGCTGTTGGTGTTGATGATCGCGTTGGTCGGAGACACCAACAAACTGAACACCAGCGTTTGCACCGGCACATCGCTGTCGGTCGCAGAATTGGTGATGCTCAACACAACGCCGGCGCCAATCGTGCGGTTGGTGATGGCCGCCAACGTGGGTGAAGCGTTCTCCGCGCCGCCGCCGATCAATTCTACGGAATCAATGTTGGGCAAGCCGGCAGTGGAGGTTGATTGCAGTTTCACCTCGGTGGCCCCGTTCGTGATGTTTGCGTTGACCGTGACGTAGTCCCAATTCGTCAATGAGGCAGTGGCGGGGAACTGGATGTTGGAAGCCACATCCACGCCGTTGACAATCAAGTTGGCGCTCCGGTCATTGGTGCTGGCGTAGCGGAACGTCAGTGACTTGACCACGGACGAACCGAAATACGCGCCCCAGAAAATGCTCGCGCCGTTGGTGTCGGCCGTGTTGGCGAATCCGCTGCCGGTGTAACCGGTGTAGTTATTGTCAATCGTTCCATCCACGCTGCGGAAACCGGAATTGTTTTCCTGGATCACCAGCCCGTCGCCGTAAGCCGTGGGAACGACGACGATGCTGTCGAAATAAACTGAACTGGCCGCAGCCGCATTGGCCCTAAATTCGATGTTGTTGGTGCCAGCGTTCAAAGTCACGTTCAGTTTATTCGTGGCCCAGTCGCTGAGCGTGGCGGTTTGGGTGAATGTCGGCGTGGCTACTTTGATTCCGTTCACATACAAGTCAATGGTGCTGATGTTCGCGCCAGTGACGGAATAGCGAGTTTCAAGCCGATAAGTGCCCGCCTTCAAAACTTTGACCGAATCCCTTACCGCCGCCAGCGAACTGGTGCCGAATTGCAGATAACCCTGTCCCCGGTAATTGCGAACGGGTTTATCCCATCCGCTTGTGACGATGGTGGAAACATTTTTGTATTCAAAACACTCCGCCTCGAATTGCAGCGGCCCCGTGTAAGCCAAAGGTGGCGGCGGCGGCGTCAAAACCGCCGGAGTATAGGAAGTCAACCGGCCCGTCCCTGAACCGGCGCAATTCACGTTGATGTCGAGCGGACCATTTTGCAGAACCGTCAGCGTGAATATCCCACCCGACCAATTTTTACTGACGACACTGGCCAGATGATTGCTCCCGCGGTCAATGTAAGAATAAGTCGGCTCCGTTGTGCTGCCGTAAATCGTGATCGTATTCGTCTTCAAACCCGAATAGAGGACGTTGTCGTAGTTGGCCAGATAGAACGTGACGCTGTTGGAAAATTCTTTCATCACGCCGGAGGTATATTGGGAGAAACTCAAGTCAACGTGGTCGCAGGTGTTGTATTTGAACGGAATGGAATTGGTGGCCGTCTGTCCGGTTTTGTAAGGATTGTAAACTGCCCAAGCGTTCTCGTGTCGGCCGGCATAGAGGTCGCCGCTGTATTCCTGCGGGAAGAGCGTGTTGAATTCATTCGTCTTGGCCGCCATTGTTGGCCAGCGAGTTGAATAGGCTGACTTGTTCACCTTGACCTGAAACGATTGCGCGGCTGCATCATTCAATTGATAAACAGTTGGAACGGTTGGATAGCGTCCGGTCTTTTTGAAAAACGATTTGTTCGTCCGATAGTTCCCCTCGCTATCCATGCGATACAGCCCTTCAAACAGCGACATGGGCGAACTGTATTTGTCGTCGTTGCTGCCGGAGTTCATGTCGTTGACGATGACGACTTTTGTGCGGTCAATGACTTCCTGCCGGGTCGGGATGCGAACCGTGCCGTCCAGAATCTTGCGGAAGAGATCAATGCTCACGTTGCCGAACTGCGAAAAAGTTCCCCAGCGGCGCGTGCTGTAACCATTGGAAGTCGCGCCTGCACCGACCTCCTGAAAACATTGCTGCCAGATCAGCTCCGGGGCATCAATCACCGTCTCGCCCGTCAACATGATGTGCTCGAGATGCGGTGCTCCGCCCGTCGCCAGCGTGAAATTTTGATTTGTGCCCGTGGCATCGGTCCAACCGGTGGAATCGTAGCGGATGCCGTATTG
>JBEEMY010000180.1:0-5291 GCA_041192415.1 Verrucomicrobiota bacterium
CCCGCGATTTTTTTCACGAGCGGCGTGACGATTCCGGCGGGCACGAATAGCGTCACGTTCACGGTGAACGTCGTCAATGACGGCACGATCGAAGGGCCGGAAAATATCGCGCTCACGTTGTTGAGCGACACGAATCAGGTGAATCAAAATTACATCGTCGCGCCGCCAGCAGAGGCAATCATCACGATTCAAGATGACGATTCGGCGAGCAAGCCGGCCGTATCCGTGACGACGACTACGCCGGTGATTACCGAGGGCGGTATGGACGACGGTCAAATTACTTTCACCCGCGACGGCGTTCCCGGCGGTGATTTGTTTGTGAATTATTCCGTCAGCGGCACGGCGACGGCGGGCGCGGATTACACGGCGTTGCCGGGCGTGGCGCTGATTCCCGCAGGGCAACGTAGCGTGACGATTCCGCTGAAGGTGATTGATGATAAAATTTTGGAGGCGGATGAAACGGTCATCGTGACGGTCGCGGCGAACGCGGCTTACAACGTCGGCACTCCGTCGGCGGCGACGGTGAAAATTCTGGACGACGATTTCATGGTGGTGACGATTTCCACGACGGCCGACGCGGCGGAACCTTCGACGTCCGGCGCGTTCACGGTGAAGCGCGATGGGGATTTGACGGCGGCGCTGGTGGTGAATTATTCCGTGAGCGGCACGGCGACACCGGGCGCGGATTACACCGCGTTGAGTGGCACGGTGACGATTCCGGCAGGCGTGGCCTCGGCCGGCATTACTGTTTCACCAACAAACGATTTGCTACTGGAAGGCGACGAGTCGGTGATTGTTTCCATCCTCAACACGGTCAGCTACGACACCGGCACGCCGGGCAGCGCGACAGTATTTATCCGCGACGACGAAAAACCGACGGTGAGCGTAAGTGCGGCGGGCACGCCGTTGTCCGAGTTGGGCACGACGACGGCGCAATTCACTATCTCGCGCACGAGTTCCGCTGGCGACCTCACGGTGGTGCTGGGCATCAGCGGCTCGGCCACGAGCGGTTCCGATTATGTGCCGCTGGATAATCCGGTGGTGATTCCCGACGGCTCTAGTTCGGTGACGCTCGACGTGATTCCGTTCCACGATTTGATTTTGGAGCCGGATGAAACGGTCATCCTCACGCTGCCAACGAACATCAATTACAACGTCGCTTCCTCCGCGTCCGCCACGGTGGTCATCACGAACGACCTCGCGGACAATGTTCCCGGCATCGGCTTTTGTTTTGTTACGTCGGCCATTTCGGAAAGCACCTCGCCCGGCATTGCGGTGACGTTGAGCCAATTTTCAACCGTGCCGGTGCAAGTCGGGTATCGCGTGATCGGCGGCACGGCTTCCAGTAACCGTTATTCGCTGCCGCAAGGTGTGCTGACGATTCCGACGAACACCTTCGTGAGTTTCGTGCCGCTGCAAATCGTCAATGACACGAACGTGCAGTCGCCGCAGACGATCCGCGTGGCGCTGTTCAATCCGACGGACGCAACTTTGGACGGAATTAAAATCCACACCTACACCATCCTTGACGATGATGCGTGTTCCGTGAGCGTGACCGCCACGACCGCGAACGCCAGCGAGACCGGCGTGGTCGCGGGCAACTTCCGCATCGCGCGCGTCGGCTCGACGAACGCGAGCCAGCTCGTGAATTTTCAAATCACCGGCAGCGCGAGTGCGCCGGCGGATTACGCATCGCTGGGAAGTTCCGCCACGATTCCGGCAGGCGCGACGTTTGTAGAATTGCCGGTGACGCCGAGCGATGACAACACGATGGAATTTGCGCAGACCGTGGTGCTGACTTTGACCAGTGCCACCAATGCGAACATCATTTCTCCAAACATCGCCACGGTGACGATTGCGGACAATGACACGAATAATTTGCCGGTCGTCACCGTGACAACCACGAACCATCCGTTTGCCTACGAAGGCGGCGGCAATGGCGAATTCCTCTTCACGCGCAGCGGTGCGACGACGAACGCGCTGACAATTATTTTCACCATCAGCGGCACGGCGAACATCGGCACGGATTACACGAACATCGCGAGCAGCGTCACGATTCTCGCCGGGCAGAGCAACGCGGTGGTCGCCATCGCGCCGGTGGACGACGCGTTGGTTGAGGGCGACGAAACTGTCATCGTCTCGCTGACCGAGGGGACGAATTACATCACGGCCTATCCGGCGTTTGCGAAAGTGATGATTCAGGACAACGACCAGATTGTCGGCGTGGATGCGAGTGACTTCACCGCCACCGAACCCGGTTTGGACACGGGTGAATTCACCTTCACGCGCTTTGGCACGACGAACACGCCAGCGACAATTTTCTTCGCCATCAGCGGCACGGCGAGCAATGGCGTGGATTATGTGCGCTTCACAAATTCCATTTTGATTCCTGCCGGTAGCCTGACGGCGAAGCTGCCGCTGATTCCGCTGGACGATTCAATTGTGGAAGGCGCGGAGTCAGTGACGCTCACGCTGCAAAATAATTCTGCCTACGGCCTCAGCACACCCGTCAGCGCCACGGCCTTCATCAATGACGACGAGCCGATGCTCACCATCACCGCTGTCGTCACAAACGTGCTGGAAGGCAGCGGCTCGAACGGCGTTTTCCGCGTCACGCGCACGGGCGATCCGCGCTACGATTTTACCGCGCTGCTGGCGTTCGGCGGCGTGGCGAAGTTCGGTGTGGATTACCCGCCGTTCGCCACGAACATTTATTTTTCCTGCGGCGTGACTTCAATTGACCTGTTCATCACGCCGACGAACGAAGTGGTCGTGGAAGGCGATGAGAGCGTGACCGCCACAATTTTACCAAGCCCGGCTTACACCATTCTTTCACCTAGCAACGCGGTGCTGACCATTGCGGACGCGGGCACGAACGCCACGCCGCAAGTCATCATCACCAGCCCGAAAAATTATCTGGCGTTTGTGAGCGGCACGCCCGCCGGCCTCGTCCTCAACGCCACGGTGATTGATGACAGCACGAACTACGTCATGACGTGGACCAGCTTGGGCGGCTCCAGCAGCGCGGTTTTCGGCGACCCGACGACGAACAACACCACGGTGCTGTTCACCAACACCGGCATCTACCATCTGCGGCTCACGGCGGACGACGGCTTGTTGCAAGGTCACGCGGACTTACTGGTGTTCGTCAGCGCCGATGTTTTGAGCGCGACAAATATTTTGCACTGGACGCTGGACGAAGGCAGCGGCACGAACGCAGCCGACTCTTCCGTGAACGGTCGCGATGGAAAATTTTCCGGCTCGCCGACCTGGGTCACGAATGGCGCGCTGAACGCCGCGCTGAAATTTTCCGGCACGAACGATTGCGTGCGGCAGTCCGCTGGCTCGAACACGTTGAATGGCTTGAAAGCCTTCACCGTCGCGCTGTGGGTCAAGCCACCGCCGACCAATGTGACGCAGGGATTTTTGACCGCCGATGATGTTGGCACAAATGCCACGTTCAGTTTTGCCACGCGGACGTTTGCGTCGTGCGGCAATTACACCAACATCGTCGAGGCCACGATTCCCACGTCGCGCGGCACGGTGCATCGCGCGAGTGCGAGTGGCGCGCTCAAGCCCGGCCAGTGGCAGCACGTCGCGCTGACCTGGACGAATGGCGACGCGCCGAAACTTTATCTCAACGGCCAACTGGATCAGCCGAACGCCAGCTTCAGCGGCGCGTCCGGTATGTTGACGAATTGCCCGCAGTTCATCATCGGCAAAGGCGCGTTCGACAGCCCGGCTTCGTGGAGCGGTGGCATTGACGATGTGCGCGTGTTCGACGTGGCGTTGAGCGCGGAGGAAATTTTAGCCATCGCCGACGGCCCGGTGACGAACCACGCGCCGCTGGTGAACGCCGGCGCAGATGTCGCCGTGCAAATCGGAATTCCCGTGACGCTCATCGGGATTATTTCCGACGACGGCTTGCCGAACCCGCCCGCATCCATCACGAACTGGTGGACGTTTCTCGGGACGAACGACATCACCATCACGAATCCCGCGAGCCTCACAAACACGTTCACTTTCGACGCGCCGGGAACTTACACCTTCCGGCTCACCGCGTTCGATGGCGAACTGACGAGCTTTGACGACGTGACCATCACCGTGCTTGACCCGATCTACGTCAGCATCACGGCGACCGATGGCGATGCCGCCGAGCTTGGCCCCGACACGGGTGAATTCACCGTGACGCGCACCGGCGATACAAACAGCGAACTGACCGTGTCGCTCGCGATTTCTGGCACCGCGAGCAACGCCGTGGATTTTGTCGCGCTGACGAACGCGGTGACGTTTCCCGCCACTTCAAACACGCTCACGCTTTCGCTCGTGCCAATCTTGGACGACCGCATCGAAGGCGACGAAGCGGTGACAGTGACGGTGTTGACGAATATCGCCTACGTTGTCAGCGGCAGTCCCGCGACGGCGACGATTCATGATTCGCCCTACGGCCTGTGGAGCATCCAGAAATTCACGCTCGAGGAACTGACTTTCCCAAACATCAGCGGCGCGGCAGCGGACTTCGAACATGACGGCGTGAAAAATTTTGCGGAATACGCTTTCAACCACGACCCGCGCACCGACGACGGCAACCCGCCGTATCAATGGGGCTTCGAGACCAGCACGAACGACAACAAACTGCACCTCACGCTCACCTACACGCGCCGCCTGCCGCCGCGCGACGTGGAATACGGCGTGTTCGTCTCCACCAATCTGCTGAACTGGAACAGCGAGACCAACTACGTCCAGGAATTCATGCACACGAATGATCCGAACGGCATCACTGAAACCGTGAAAGCCCGCGCGCTCGTGCCGTTTCCGAATTCCACGAAGCTCTTCATGAACATCCGCGTGTGGCTGCAACAAGTTCCCGCGCCGTGACGGAGCGGGTTTGGGTTTATTTGGATGCCGGCGTTCCGTGTTTTCGCTGATTGTTGCATTTGGAACTGCTAAAGTTGGGGGAGGCTGAGGGCAATTAACAACATTAAACTGAAAATCTCGAATGGTTTCTCCAATATAAACTCCATTTCGGTATTCTTTTACTTTTACTCCTACCACAAATTGACCTACAGTACCAGGTGTTCCCGTTAATAGGCCAGTTGAAGAATTAATACTAAAAGGCCCTGCGCCTAATGGATTTGTGGAGTTATAACCTCCAACATAAGTAACTGGAGGGAACGTGGCAACGTTATTTGTAAATGTTGGAGCTATATTATTATAGGGTTGATATAATGAATAGACTAATGAATCTCCATTTATATCAGTTGCAGAATGGTTAAATGTAAATGGTTTAT
>JBEEMY010000181.1:0-5265 GCA_041192415.1 Verrucomicrobiota bacterium
GATTACCTCGGCGATGTCGGTGGGCTTTTGGTTGATGTCGAATTCAGCGAGGGCCGCGTGCGCTTGGAGATCCCCTAGGTTGGCGAGCAAATAGCGAAGCCCGAACGCGGCGTGGATGAACTTCGCGTTGAGCGTGGTGAGAACAATGTCCGGCATCGCGTTTAAGTTAGCAGCCGAGCGGCGTGCGCCAAAGCCGAAACGTTGAACCGGCAATTTCTTTTAGATTGCCTCGAACGAACGCCCGTCTAACTTGTCCATCAATCAATGAAAACCATTTCACTTTTGCTCACTGGTTTGCTGCTGGCGGTTTCGCACGCGACGGCGCAGATCACGATTGAGGTTGTCACCGATCAAGACCAGTTTCTGCTGGGCGAATCGTTGCCTGTGGCCGTCAAGATCACCAATCGTTCCGGGCGGCAGTTGCACTTGGGCGCGGAGGCGGACTGGCTCACGTTCAGCGTGGAATCGTCCGACGGCTTTGTAGTCATCAAAAAATCCGAGGTGCCGGTGGTGGGCGCGTTTGAATTGGAATCGTCGCAGGAGGCAACCAAGCGCGTGGATATCGCGCCGAGTTTTGTGCTGGGAAAACCGGGGCGCTACAAAATTATTGCCTCCCTGCGCGTGAAAGAATTATCCGCCCAGACGGCCAGCGCGCCAAAGACGTTTGACATCATCAATGGAGCCAAGCTGTGGTCGCAGGAATTTGGTGTGCCCGCCACCAACGGCACACCGGAGATGCGCAAATACACGCTTGAACAGGCGAGTTACTTGCGCGCACAGATGCGGCTTTATGTGCAGTTGAGCGATGCGGCGGAATCCCGCGTCATCAAGACTCGCGCGCTGGGGTCGAGCGTTTCGTTCAGCCGTCCCGAGGCGCAGGTAGATCGCTTGAGCGTGTTGCACGTTCTGTGGCAGACGGGCGCGCAATCGTTTAACTACTGTGTGGTGGATCCCGGCGGTGATATTTTGCGCCGCGACATTTTTGACGACTTCAACACCCGTCCGCGCCTGACCGTGAATGAGTCTGGCGATGTGCAAGTCATCGGCGGTGTGAAACGCGCCAAGCCGGGTGAAATTCCCAAAGTGAAATTGCCGGTGGAAACGTCCGTGACGAATTCAGCGGCTCCGGTTGCGAAGTAAGGCGCGGCTGAAATTCTACCGGCAGAATTCTACTTCAGCAACTCTTCCCCGTTGGTTGAGAATTGTTCCAGCAGTTTGCGCACGGTCATCGCGCGGGTGATGGCGGAGTCTTGCGAATCGAACATATTCGCTTTCAACTTCACGCGCAGCGCGGCGATGTTTTCGCCGTTCCGGTCACGCAACGGCATCGTCACGATTTGCGCGCCGTGCTCGCGGCCATAAAACGTTTGCCCCGTTTGGATGGCACCCAATTCGGCTTCCGTTCCCGCGCGACCAATTTCCGCCTTGTCCTTGCTGGCGATAACTTGCGTGGTCGTCTTATCCGATTGCAATTGATAAATCCGCAAGCCAAGTAGTCGTGGTTGTTTTTTAAGCACGTTGTCCACCATCTGCTGCGCGGGCGGGATGCGCGGCGTGAACGTGATTTCCGCATCGGTGAAGTAACTTACCGAGTCCGACTTCGTCCAAAACCCGACGCGGCCTTCGGTGAACGTGTTGTCGCCGAGCTTCGGCATCACCGGCTTGTCATCGAGCAGGATGGAAATCTGGTTGCCCTCGCATTGCACGCCGAGCTTGTGCCATTCACCGGCGGGAACGGGCAGGGTGGGGCCGATGGGGTTGGAGCGCACGCCGTTCACGACCTTGTAAAAGCGGACGTTGCGGCCCAAGGCGCTCACGCGGGCGACGTAAAAATTGGACGCGTTTTGAAAACGGAAGATCAACCCGGCCATCTGTTCCGTGATGCCGCTGACGATCTTGAAGCGCGTGCTGAATTTGAAATCGCGGTAGATGTCGCCCTCATAAACCAGCATGGGGAAACGCTCGTCCGTCATGTCCGCGCTTGTCTGCGCGAGCACGCGCGTGTGATTCATCACCGGCGCACCGCCCGCGAACGTGCCGAAGGCCGAAGGGATTTCCGTGGTGAACATTTTCCAAACCGCTGGCGCACCGCTGCCACCAAGCACGGGAGTGAACTTGGCCGGGCTGCCACCTTCGGACGTGTCGGCCAGATTGAAACGCAGTTCCGCACCGGAAACGTTCAACGCCGAGACGAGGCAACCGAGCAGGAGGAAAATTCGCATTGCGGCAGCGTAGCAAACCGGAGCGCGCAGGCAAAATAGTTTTGCCGGGCGCGAGTATAATTCTCCAGTCAGCCAAGCCAGTGGAAGCGAAAATAGCCCACGGTTAAAAACCATGGGCTATCGCGAATTTTGATTGCGTGGCTTACAACCCGTTCAACACATCAATCAACTGCCGGAGTCTTCCATAGTCGCGACGGTTGAAGTTGAAGCCGATGCGCGCGAGGTGCAGGTGGTCGTTGTCTTCCACTTCTTCGGGCGTTGGTTGGATGGCTTGGATTTTGCCGTCAATCAGGATTTCGGAGAAGTCCTCGTTCAACGCTTCGATGGCCGAGGCGCTCGGCGCATTCTTCATGCGCATGATGAACAGGTCTTTCACAAAGCGCGTGGAATGGAAGTTCCGGTGGAAGCGCGTGACAATTTTTACCGCTTCGTCCGTGCTGTCGGTGATTTGATACAAATTCAAATCATCGGGCGAAATCAATTTGTCGCGGAGCAGATGTTCGCGGACTTGTTTATCCCAAGTTTTCCAATAAGTGCCGCCGGGACGATCCACGAGCACGAGCGGCATGAGCTGGCTCTTGCCTGTCTGCATCAGCGTGATGGCTTCGTAGCCTTCGTCCAACGTGCCGAAGCCGCCGGGGAAAAGCACAATCGCATCCGAGTGACGAATGAAGATGAGCTTGCGCGTGAAGAAGTATTTGAACGTGATGAGCTTCTTGTCTTCCGCGATGACCGGGTTGGCGGATTGTTCCCACGGCAGGCGGATGTTCACGCCGAAGCTGTGTTCCGGCGTAGCGCCTTCGTGTCCGGCCTGCATGATGCCCGGCCCGGCGCCGGTGATGACCATGTAACCGGCCTGCACAATTTTTTTGCCGAACTCAACCGCCTGTTGGTATTCGACCGTGTCGGATTTGGTGCGCGCGGAACCGAAGATCGTTACCTTGCGTTTCTGGTGGTAGGGGGCGAACACGCGGAACGCATAGCGCAATTCGCGCACGGCGGTCTGGATGACGCGGACATCGCCCTTGTCTTTGATATCGGTCAGCATTTTTAATGCGTTCTCGATGATGTCGGCGACCTCGGCTTCGTTGTGGCCGCCGTTTTTGAACTGGATCAGTTCTTGGATACGCCGTGTCAGTTCGGGATCCGTGGGAGTTTTATCATTCCTTTTCATAACGGGAACAAAATAGCGGTGCAGCGGTAAAAGGCAATACGCACGTTTGTGGGTAGTAGGAACAAACTTTTTGGGTTGGGCAGAGCCGCCTCGCGGACAATCTGACCGGCAGCATCGAGAACGCAGACGTGATGTTGGCGGTCCGCGTGAAGTGTTTCGCTGCGCTATCATCGCGGCGGCGGCGGTGGTCGTCATCCATAATCATCCGAGCGGTGGATCCACGCCGTCAGAGGCGGACATCAAAGTGACGCGCGACCTCATTCGTGCGGGCCAACTGTTGAAGATCGAATTGATTGACCATGTCGCCATCGGCAACCAAAACCATAACTCGTTGCGAGAACTTGGTTATTTCTACGCCTAAAAAACAACCCCGACCATCACTGGCCGGGGATTTTTATGGTAACTATCATGGATGCCTGCCTTGCGGAAGGCTTGTCCGTCAGCCTTCGGAAAATAACTCTGGCAGATTCATCATGCCATGACGGATGCGCAACAGTTCAATCGAGTTTTTTTCCAAACGGTAAAACACGATATAGTTGGGATATTTTCGCAGGTTCAGCGTGCGGATTCCCGCCACAGGCAAATCCTGCCGGATGCGACCGATCTCCGGCACCCGCTGAATATGATCCAGAGCTTTTTTCAGCGCCTGATACCAGTCGGCAGCCACCTTTTCGCTCGCTTCAGTGCAAAGGTAATCAGCACATTCCGTAACGTCAGAAAGATACAGTGGACGATATGCCAGCTTCACTTGCCCGGCCTCCGGGCTTTGGCACGGCTGACACCTTTTTGAAAGGCGGCATCCATGTCAGCGACCCGCAAAGGCTTGGCTGGTCCGGATTCCAAGGCTTCCATCACCCACTTGGCGTGGAGTGCGGACGTGCGCGCATCTTCGGAGTCAAAGGAACGGCGCAACCGGAAGATGATTTCCTGGTTCAGTGAACGCAGGCTGTTTTCGGCGGCGGCCTGAGCGCGGTGGTAAATTTCTTCGGGGATGTTTTTGAGCGTGTATTTAGCCACGCAAAAACCATAATGGAACCGTTTAGGTTTGTCAACCGACGCGGCTGATCGGTTCAAGCTGTTGCCGGTGCATGGCGGAAACGGGATTTGACTTCCCAGACCTCCGTCGGCGACAGCACGCCGGCGAAGGGCGAATTTTGCCGCAACCGCTGGGTGGTATCCGTTTCAGAGCAAAGTAAGGTGCAAATCTCTTCCACCGGGCGGGAGAGGATTTGCTGCCATTCAGCATAGCAACACAGCAGCGAAGGAACGGAGGTGTTTTGCTGTGACCAGCGCACAAGGTTGGCGCGGGCGAAATCAATCACCTCCGGCTGCCAGCGCCTCCGTTCGGTGGGCAGAGGACTGCCCGCCTTACCAGTTTTACCTCGTTAGTTTGTCATCTGCATCTGCCGACAAAGGCTGCAAGTTTTCAGCGGGAAAAGTTGTTGCCCAAGCCGGGGCTGGGGGTAAGAAGTCCGTTGGACGGTTGAGCCGGTGGTGTTCCGGATTGGTTGCGCGCTTGCGTTCGCTTCGCGGCAAATTAAACTCCGCGCCCGATGGTGAATTTGAACACGCTCAATCCGCAGCAACGCCTGGCCGCCGAGACCATCAAAGGCCCGGTGCTCATCCTCGCGGGCGCGGGCACGGGCAAGACGCGCGTCATCACCTTCCGCATCGCGCACATGGTCGCGCGCGGCGTGCTGCCGGGAAATATTCTGGGCGTGACGTTCACCAACAAGGCCGCGCGAGAGATGCAGGAGCGCGTCAAAAAACTTCTGCCCAAACCCAGAACGCCCGAGGCCAAGGCCAAGGAAAACCGTCCGACGATCTGCACGTTCCATTCGCTCTGCGTCCGGATTTTGCGGCAACACA
>JBEEMY010000182.1:0-5251 GCA_041192415.1 Verrucomicrobiota bacterium
CGGATTTTTTCATCGAGAAATTTTTTGAACGGATGCGCCTGCGCCGACGGCACGGTGCAGGTTTGCAGATTGCTCGTCAGGCAGATTTCAAAAACTGTTCCGCGATCGCGCACAGCCTTGAGCAGTTCGGAATCGTGTTGCAGGCTCACGCCGTGGCCGATGCGCGTCGCGCCGTGCGTGAACACCGCCTCGCGGATGTTTTCCGCACTGCCGCCCTCACCGGCATGGATGGTGATCGGAATCTCCAGCTTGCGCGCGAGCGCGAACGCCTCCGCATGCGGCGCGGCGGCAAAATGATTTTCGTCCCCCGCCAGATCTATTCCCACGACACCCCGGTCACGATACTTGTGCGCGAGTTTTACCGTCTCGACATTTTCCTGCACGGATACGGAGCGATAGCAGCAGAGAATCGTTCCGCAGCGCACGCCGAAATCGCGCTGCCCACGGCGAAATCCTTCCAGCGCGGCCACGACCGCATCTTCCATCGTGAACTTGGGACTCGTGCAAAGCGCGGGGGCGAAGCGCGCCTCGAAATAAATCACATTGTCGCGCGCGCAATCCTCGCACAGTTCGTAGGCGATGCGTTCCTGCGTCTTCGCGAACGGCAGGATGGGATAGAAAACCTCGAAGCGCTTCAGAAAATCCGTGAGGCAGCGGCAGTCGCGGTTCACCTGCACGAACTTCGCGAGTTCCTTCGGGTCGTAGCTCGGCAGCTTGATGCCCAGTTCATCGCCCAGCGCGGCAATCGTCGCGACGCGGATCGCACCGTCGAGATGCAGGTGCAGGTCAATCTTGGGAAGGGCTTTGAAGTTCACAGCATGAAATCAAAAATCTTGGATGGGAAGCGTTCCGCCTGAAATCATTTTGGAGCATGGTTCATGCTGTGTGAGCAAATCAGGTTGGCTTTGGAACGGCCAATCTTACGGCCTTTTCATCGGCTTATAGTTGCCGGAATTTTACCAAAGATAAAGCCGCTTCTGAAGACAGCTTTCTTTTTTAGCGAATCAGGGAGCTGGAATCACCCGATAATATCTTCCGGGGTTGGAGCGGAAATCTGCGCTGTAATCCGACCAGTTCGCCGAGGGTTGATCCAGCGTGATGTTGGTGGCGGTGATCCAGTTGACGAGGTCGCTGGAATACTGGATGGAGTAGGAATTCCCGGCGGTTCCCACGACGGTGATGCCTGCATAGACGCCAAAGATGGTATCCGACGGACGGACGGCAAGCGGCGCGGCCACATTCGTCACGCTGCCATACGCGCTGCTGACCACGACGGAGTAGTTGCCACCGTTGGTGAATTGCAACGAGGAAATAAAATACGTCGCGCCGTTCGCGCCCGTGATGGCCGCGCCATCCTTATACCACTGAAATGAAAGTGTGCCGGAACCTGCGGCCACGACGCTCAACGTGCCGGGTTGTCCCCAGAGCCCGTTGATGCCCGCGAACGGCGTTACCAAGCTCGGACGCATCGTCAGCGTGGCAGAACTTTGCGCGGAGCCGTAAGCATTGCTCACGGTCACGGAATAAGTGCCGAGTTTATTGGTCGTCACACCGGGGATGAGCAGGCTGCTGGAGTTAGAACCTGCAACCGGCGAACCATTGAACGTCCACCCATACGGAGTTGGCGTCGGAAAACCACCCGCCAACACGTTGAAAGTGACGGTATCGCCGTAAGAAACCAACTGGCTTGCCAGCGGCGTGATGATGAATGCTGGTTGATAGACGAAGATTGAAACGTTTGAACTGTTCACCGAGCCGTAGGCGTTGGCGACCGTCGCAAAATAGCTACCGGTGTCATTCGTGTAAGTAGGATTGTAACTCAATGTCGCATTCGTCTCGCCCGAGAGCGACGCGTTGTTGAAATACCATTGGTAGGTGAACGGTGGCGCATTGGTTGCCTGCACGCTCAATGAAACTGGCAAACCAGCGGCAACCGTTTGGCTCTGCGGCTGCACCGTGATGACCGGGAGCGGCGAATACACGGTCAACGTGGCCGAAACGCCCACGCCGCCGTAAATATTTTCCACTAGCACGGTATAAGTGCCGGCGTCATTGGTTGCGACCGGGTTGATAGTCAGAGTTGCGTTTGTGCCGCCTGACAACGGAGAACCATTTTTAGTCCAATGGTAGATGAACGGAGGATTATTGGTCGCTTGAACACTGAACGACACCGAGGAACCGACGTTGACGGCTTGGCTTTGCGGATACTCTGTGATGACGGGATAAGACGTTACGCCGGAATTAGGATCCACCAAATAAAGTTGGCCGTTGGTCACGGCAACGGGCAGACCATAGACATTGGCTGCTCCCCCGAAGACGTTGGCTCCGGGATTTACGCCCACCGCAGAAGGATTGATATACCCAACGCGACTGATGCCCAAAAAAGCCTGTCCGGTCACCAGCGCCAAGGCCGATCCAGAATTCAAAGTTGCCTTGGCCGCCGCCCAAGTGCCACCCAAATTCGCTGACCAGCCGACGAGCATGATGTAGTTAGTGGTTCCAGCGTTCCAGCCCGCCGGCGTGGTTGCTGCCGTGGTGTTGGAAACGCAAATAATTCTTCCCGCAGTGTTGCTGTTGGTGGCGCTCAAGCCGCTGTCAGACCAATTGTTCAATTCCGCAAGCGTCGTCGGCGCGGCGATGACCGAGCCGTTGTATTGCGCACCGTAAAGCAACTGGTAACGAAACCTAGGGCCTGGGTTCGCAGACCCAATAGCCGCACCAACCGCACCAAACCCCGTCGCCCCGCCGCCAAAAAATGGCGAATAAGTTGTTGAATTTGTTTGCCAGCTGACATTGATCGAGGGGCTTGACCAATTAACGCTTCCTTGTCCCCAAGCAACGCCGAGACAGGCCAGAAACATGACCGAAGCATGAGCGAGAGCTTTCATGATAGGGCGACACTAGCACACTCCTCTCATCTGGCAAGTGAGCGTTTCACTGCCCACCCACTCGGATTTCATTAACCTAAATTGTCTTCGAATGTCTCCGCTCATTCGCCGCGCCGAGCGTGTTGTCGAAACACATCGCGATGTTGCGGATGAAGAGGCGGCCGGAGTTCGTGACTTCAAGGCCACCGGCAGTTTTTTTTACCAGCCCGTCGGCGATGAAGGGCGCGAGCGTGGCGAGTTCCTTTTCAAAATGCTGCTCGAAGTTGATGCCGAGCTTCGCGCTCATCGCGGCGAAGTCGAGCGAGAGGTCGCACATCGTCCGCATGATGGTTTCGCGGCGGAGCTTGTCCTCGTCGGTCACGAAATACGCCTTGTGCAACGGCACGTTGCCCGCGTCCACGGCGGTCTGATACTTCGGCAGTTCCTTCTCGTTCTGCCAGTAGGCTTCGGGAATCTGCGAGACGCCGCTCATGCCGAACGCGTAGATGTCCGAACCGGCGCGCGTGCTGTAGCCCTGGAAATTCCGCTGCAGTTGCTTGTTGCGCTGCGCGATCGTGAGCTCGTCGGTCGGCTTCGCAAAATGATCCATGCCGATATAGACGTATTGGTCGTCCGCCGTGAGCCGTTCGATGACGAGCTTGAGGACTTCGAGTTTGGATTCCGGCGTGGGTAGAATTTTTTCTTCGAGAATTTTTTGCGCGGGCTTGATCCACGGAACATGCGCGTAGCTGAACACCGCGAGGCGGTCGGGCTTCATTTCCAGCACGGTGTCGAGCGTTTCGTTGAACGTCTCCGGCGTCTGGAATGGCAGGCCGTAAATCAGATCGAGGTTGATCGAGCCAAAGCCAAGTTCGCGCATCCAGTCAATCGCCTGCTGCGTCATCTCGCGCGGCTGGATGCGATGGATCGCCTCCTGCACCTTGGGATTAAAATCCTGCACGCCCATCGAGGCGCGGTTGAAACCGATCTCGCGCAGTGCAACCAGATGCTCGCGCGTGAGCCGACGCGGGTCAACTTCCACGCTGGCTTCGATGTCCGGCGCGAACGTGAAATGCTTGTGGATGATTTCGCCGAGGCGGCGGATTTCATCCGGGCGCAAAAAAGTTGGCGAGCCGCCGCCGAAATGGAGCTGCACGGCCTTGCGGTCTTTGTTCAAACGCGGCGACATCTTCGCGACTTCACGGCCAAGATAGTCAATGTAGTCCTTGCCCTTGTTGTGATTGGTTGTGATAACCGTGGTGCAGCCGCAGAACCAGCAGAGCGTTTCGCAGAACGGGATATGAAAATAAACCGAGAGGTCGCGCGGCGTGCGGTTGTTGGCATCGAGTTTTTCCGAAAGCTGCTCCCAGGTCACGGCGTCGGTGAATTTGGTTGCGGGCGGATAGCTGGTGTAACGCGGCCCGGCCACGTTGTATTTTTTCACCAAATCGAGATCTACGTTCAGCGTCTTCATTTGAAACCTTTCACAGTCTCCACCAGTGCGGCGATGTTTTCCAGTTTGGCTGCCGGAGTCAAACCGTGACCGAGATTAAAGATGTGTCCAGGACGACCACGCATGGCTTCCAAAATATTTTTAGTCTCCGTCGCGACGACTTCCGGTGTGGATTCGGCGATATGCACGGGCGAAAGATTTCCCTGCATGGCGATGTGCGCCGGAATGATTTTCCGCGCCTCCGCGATGGAAGTCTGCCAGTCGATGCCGAGGACATTCGCGCCACTGCCGATGAGGTCGGGCCAGTTGCCATGCGTTCCGAGCGAGAAATTGATGACCGGCACTTTGCCACCGAGGTTGGCGATGATTTCGTTTGTCCAGCGACCAGAGGCTTCCTGAAATTCAGTCGCGGCCAGATGCCCGCCGTGGCTGTCGAAGATTTGCACGGCGTCCACGCCAGCGGCGATTTGCATCTGCAAATACGCGGTGACAGCGAGGGTTAGTTTTTCCGCGAGTAAAGAATATGTTTTCGGATCTTCGCGGAAGAGTTGCAGCGCGCGGCTGTATTTCGGCACGCTCGCGCCTTCCATCATGAACGTCGCCAGCGTCCACGGCGAACCGCTGAAACCGATGAGCGCGGTCTGGTCACCGAGTTCTTTGCGCAACATACGCAGCGCCTTGTCCACATAGCTCAACCGCTCGACAACGCGCTCGACGGAAAGTTTTTCGATGTCCGCCTTGCTCGTCACGGCGAAATCCATCTGCACGCCTCCGGTTTCTTTGAAGTGATACGTCTGCCCCATCGCCTCGGGAATCACGAGGATGTCGCTGAACAAAATCGCCGCATCAAAACCAAACCGGCGCACCGGCTGCAAAGTCACTTCGACCGCGAGCTCGGGATTCTGCACAAGCTGGACGAAGGTGTAAGTCT
>JBEEMY010000183.1:0-5244 GCA_041192415.1 Verrucomicrobiota bacterium
GCCCTGATGGTCGAGGCGCGCGGCGCGGTTTCCGTGGACATCAACATGGGTTGCCCCGTAAAAAAAGTCGTCAAGATCGGCGGTGGTTCTGCGATGATGACCGAGCTGGACAAAACTTCCGCGCTCGTGAAGCTCATGGTCAATGCCGTGAAAATCCCCGTCACCGCCAAGATGCGCCTCGGCTGGGACGATGATAATTTAACCGCACCCGACCTCGCCCGCGCACTGGAAGGCGCCGGCGTCGCCGCCATCTTTGTGCATGGCCGCACCCGCGAACAAGGTTTCGGCGGCACAGTGAATCTCGCCGGCATCCGCAAAGTTGTTCAAGCCGTAAAAAATATTCCCGTCATCGGCAACGGTGACATCGTCACCCCGCAGGCAGCAAAAAAAATGTTCGATGAAACCGGCTGCGCTGGCGTGAGCATCGGGCGTGGTGCTTTTTATGACCCGTGGATTTTTAAGCGCACCTTGCAGTTCATCCAAACTGCCGAATTGCCGCCCGAACCCAGCTTCACCGAACGCGTCCGCGTGATGAATCGGCATCTGGATTTGATGGTGGAAGTTTTCGGCGAAGAACTTGGCTGCCGGATGTTTCGCAAAGTTGCGCCGTGGTATTCCAAACGCTTCGGTCCGTGCCACGAGTTCAACAAGAAAGTCGTGCAAGTCCGCACCCAGGCCGAGTTCCACGACGTGCTGGAAAATTACATCCGCTGGCGGCAACAATTCCTCGACGACCAAGGCGAACTCCTCCCGCGCTTCGCCCCCGCGCCGATGATTGCCTCCTTCATGCGCGAACCGGAGCCCGCCTCCACCACGCGCACGCACATCCCCGTCCCCAAAGGCCCCGTGGAAGTCTGGTGAAACCATCAGCCTGAAAATTCGTCTGGTTGTCTGGATAAATTTTGCAGCGTGGGCGAATCTTGGTTTGATCAAACATAATGGAAATTAAAATCAAAGCGTTCGGCGCCTGCATGATTGGTGGCTTTCCCCACCGACCGGAAGATTCGTTCTTCAATCTGGCATTGGCACGGTTGCATTCCACCACCACCCACAGCCTCACGCCCTCCATCTACACGTTTGGTGGATTTCCCGTCACCCGCGTTCCTAAACATCTCAAGCCGCGCTGCCTCGCGGATCATCCCGACATCGTCGTGATTCAGTTTGCGTCCAGCGATTTGATCGTGCCCATCCGGCGGAATCACCATCGTAACCAAGTCTCGTCCGTGCAAAGAAAAGTCAGCACTGCCAGCCCCAGCATGACCGACCGCGTGAGATGGCTCGCACGCGGAATTATCGGCAATGCCCTGCAACTCACCTCCGTGACGCCGGCGGAAATTTATCTGGAGACGATGGATCAAATCGTCCACGCCATCGCCGAACACGGCGCGATCCCGGTCGTCCTGTCCCCGTTTGTTTTTGGCGGACACCGCTCCGACCGCATCGCCCGCAACTGCGTTTCGCCGCTGGAAAAAATTGTTTCTGCGATTCCCAAAGCGTATTTCGTGAACGCCTACGCCGCGCTCGCCGCGCAGCCACGCCGGGAAATGCTTTTGCGCGACGGCTCACACCTCTCGCTCAAAGGCCAGGCCGTGGTCGCCGACAGTTTGTTTGCCGCGCTCGCCAAAATTGTTCCAGCACTCCAACCGGACGCAGGCAGATAATTGCCTTGCTGCCCGCCCGCCCAAACTCCACTTTGGCGTGCCCTTCAATTCAACCACCAACCAAAGGAAATTCTATGCGCATGATCATGAACGTCACCATCCCGCACCACACCTTCAACGCCGCCGTCAAGGATGGCACAGCGGGCGCGAAGATCGGAAAAATTTTGGAAGCCATCAAACCCGAGTCGGTTTATTTCACCGAGCAGAACGGCAAACGCGGCGCCATCCTCATCGTGGATTTGCCGAACGACGCCAAGGTTCCTGCGCTGGCCGAACCTTGGTTCCTCACCTTCGAGGCCGACGTGGAAATCCGCATCGCCATGACGCCGGAAGATTTGCAGCGCAGCGGCATTGATACGATGGGCAAGCAGTGGAGTTGAAACGTCCCCACTAAAGAATTCAACGCGCGGCAGAGTTTTTCTTTGCCGCGCGTTTTTCTTTTCCAGCAAGGAATAGCAGCGCGACCAAAATGATTCCCGTTGCGCCAACGCATACCGGCGCAAGGAATCGATCCAGCGGCAACGAGCCGCGACGCGGCAGGCGGAGTTGCGCGGAAAAGATTTCGCCGTCGCCGGGCATGGAGGTTTGCTGGATGACATTACCGCCGCCACTCACCGCTTGCGAAATGCCGGAACTCGCCACGCGGAAAATCGGCACGCCGTATTCCGCCGCGCGCACGGGCGCGACGCGTGAATGCAGTTCATGCTGATGCCGACCCCACGTTTCCACATCCATTGTCGGGCAGATGAGGAGTTGCGCGCCCTGCTCCACCAAGCGGTCGGTCACGCGCGTGTAGCTCAAGTCGTAGCAGATGCAGATGCCGATCTTGCCCCACGGCGAATTCCACACCTCCTGTTTCGGCGCGGGCAATCCGTCTTTGAAGAACTGAATCGGCACGCTCTTGGCCTGCTGGAAAACAATCTCGCCATTCGTGCCAACGACAAAGGCGGTGTTGTAATAGACCTCATTCGTGACGACCTCCTTGCCACCGACGACAAGGTAGCGCGAGTTGGTGCGGCACCAGTCCTTGAGCGAATCCGGCACGCCGCCGTCGAGCGTGTATTCGCTCAAGACAAAAACTTGTCCGTTAGTATTTTTAGCGAGGGCTTGATTGAGAATTTTCGAAAGAATGCCCGGTGAAGGGAATTCCATTTGAATGCCGACGAGAGAAATTTCTTTTGGCCTTTTAGAATTCATTGGAACCATCAACGCCATGAACACAAGTCCAAGCAGTGAAATCAGGAACACCTGAAGCAAGTTGATTTTGATTTTCCGCCAAAAGGAAAACGCTATAAAAACCGTTGTGAGAAAAACCAAGAAGCCTTCCCCATACATTCCCATTCCGAAAAAGACTTTCCCAATCGCCACCAGCGGTTCCGGCATCGCATACCCGACATTCAGCCACGAAAATTTCAGGTAGTAGAGTTCGCTGCGGAAGTATTCGATGCCCGTCCAGACCACGGGGATCAGCCACATTGCTTTGACTTTGCCCCAGCGCCGGATGGCTCCGCAGGCAATCGCCGTGAACAGCCCGATCCAAAACGCCAGCACCAGCCACAGCACCGGCGCGAGCGGGCCGAAGATGCTCCACATGAACAGCGTCTGCGGCGCGTAGCAGAGATAACCCGTGGCCAGCCCAAAATAAAACGCCCGGCGCACGGAGCTTTGCGCGCACAGCTTTACCAACCCGAACGCGTAGCCAAAGATGAGCAGCCCGGCGGCGGGAAATTTCAGCGAGGTGTAGGCCGCGTGGAAACACGCCACGGCCAGCGCCATCCACAGCAGGGATTTTTTCCAGCCCAGTGGCTCCAAAGTTTGTTTGCCAAGATTTTCCATAATCCGCCGACCAATGTTTCAACTGACGGAAGCGAAGGTAGCGGAATCGCCTTCGTTCCGTGAATTGAAAAAACAAATCACGGGCATCGGCGGAGGCGATGCCCGTGGGCAATTCAAAATTTCTTCAAATCCGTAGCAGCGGACGTGAGTCCGCTCTAATTGAATACAAACGCTTCGGAAAATGGAGCGGACTCACGTCGGCTGCTACAACTCACCACGAGTAATGCACCGTGTAGGTCACAGTCTTTTCTTCGTCGGGCTTCACGGGGATGCGGAACTCGATGGTCTGGGCGTCTTTCTTCTCAAACTTATCCGATGACTTGGTGATGCTCCAGTTGCTCCAGCGGTAGAGGTGCTCGACCACGCGGATTTCCACCGCGTCCGTTTTCTTGCGGTTGCGGAGTTTGATTTCAAACGTCTCGTCAATCCACGGAGGATCACTGTGGGCAGCGCGCAAGCCGGTTGATGGATCATAAGCTATTGCAAGATTGACCTTGAAATTTGTCTGCTTCCGTTCGCCGACGAGATCGAAGGCGTTGCCGGTAGTCACACGCACCGTCTCGTTGCGTGGGGTGTGGTCAATGGTATTTTCGCCGACGAATTGCAACTGGCCATCGTCATCGCGACGGTAGAAACGCAGCTTGCCCGCTGGGAGCGCGATGCCGAGCTGGTTCGTCTCGGCGTTCTTGAACTCGCGCTGGATAATGATTTTTTTGTTGTCGGACTGGCCGTAATTCTGGTCGTAGTTCAAACCGTAAAAGCGATAGCCCACCGCGCCGTCATAAACGTAAATGGTCGGTGCAAACATCTTCTCGGCGTGAACAAACTCGACTTGCTTGGTCTCACGGTCGTGCAACGTGGTTGGGCGCGCGATGGAGTAGAGATGAAATTCGTCAAAAGATTTCTCGCTGACGGCGGGAGCCATTTCATCAGCCATCGAGGCTTTCATCAGCATCGCTCTCGGATAGCGTCCGCCGCCGCCGCCACTGCCGCCCGGCTGAATTTTATTCACATCACCCGCGAGCAATTTAATTTTCGCGTTCTCAAAAGTTTTCCCGCTCGTGTTATTCATCGTGATCCAGCCGGTGAGATCGCACTGGTCACCTTTCTCCGGCGAGACGAGGTTGTAGCTCGCGCTCCAGTCGAAACCGCCGGTGACGTAGCCGACTTCCGCAGCGAACTTGCCGGGCTTGTCGGATTGCAGCAGCCAGTTGAAAGCGGGCTTGAGAATCGTGTCATCGCCGAGGTCGGTGAACAACGGCTCGCCAGGCAGCGAAAATTGCAACACGCCATTCACGTCAATGATGGGCGACTGCGCCTCGCCGCCGGGAACGTGTCCGCTGCGAACGATTTTGCCGCGAATCAAACGCGTCGAGGTGGAATTGTTCTGCAACTCTTCTTTTCGGAAATTGATTTCTTTGCCCTCAAACAACGACAGCAGCAACGATTCGTTGACTGGATCATTGCGGTAATTCTGCTCCAGAATTTGCAGGGAATGTTTGCCCGCCGGGTCGCGGAGAATCACGGAGTCCGGCTCCACCTGCGCGGTCGCGCCCGGATAACGCACGGTGTTCGCCCCCGCTTTCAAGTCGAGCGGCACGGAGTCGCGCAACATCTGGATAAGCGGTTCAACGGTTTTGCGGTCATTGAACTGGCGGAGTCCCTTCGCTGTCGTGCAACGGATGCCCGCATCTTTGTCCTTCAACGCAAAAATCAGCGGCCCGATTGCCTCTGGGTCGTCGGATTT
>JBEEMY010000184.1:0-5228 GCA_041192415.1 Verrucomicrobiota bacterium
CAGCGGCTTCACGGATAAACCAGCTTGTAAAATTCCACGGGCAACGTGGCGTCCAGCGGCAGCGAGATGAAATTTGTCAGCGCCGAGTTGGGAACGGTCGTCCAGTCGTTGGGGTTGACGCTGATGCCGCCGGTAAAATTATTTGTCTGCACCAGCAGCCGCCAGCCGGTGTGATCCGACGGCCAAGTGAGATTGAGCGCGCCACCCGTCACAGACATCGCCACCGTCACCGGCGTGGTCGAAGTCGGCGTGGCGCTGGCGGGCGTTGAGTTGGTGCTGTCGCCGTTCAGGTTGGCGGCGGCGATGACGTAGTAATAGGTCGTGCCGTTAGCCAGCGCCGTGTTGGTGAAGGCAATGGTGAGGACGTTGGTGATCGTCGTGTATGGGCCGCCATTCGTCGTGGCGCGGCGAACTTTGTAACTGGTCGCGCCGACCACCGCATTCCAACTCAAGCTGACTTGAGCATTGCCAGCCGTTGCGGTGAGATTCGTGGGCGCGGCTGGAACAACGCCGCTCGGGCTGAACAGCGCGGCGATCTCCGAGTTGGTTAAAGCGCGATTGTAGATGCGGAAATCATCCACCAGTCCGTTCAGCAGCGGATCGGCGAATTGCGATTTGCCGATATAGTTCAACGTCGTGCTGCCGAGGCTGGCAGGCTTGAGCGTCATGCTGGCGTTGGTGTTCACGGCGATGCCGTCAACGTAGAGCTTGCCGGTCGTGCCAGACAACGTCACCGCCAGATGATGCCACGCAGCGGCGGACAGCGCCGGGCCGTTGAGTTGTTGTTCGCCGCTGCCAGTGGTGATGGCGTAGCGCACCGTGTTGCCGCCGCTGACGGGCGACAGGAACATATAGCTCGTCGTTCCCGTGCCGAAATCGAAGAGCCGCGCCCAGTTGAGATTGGCGTCCACATAAACCCACGTCGCGATGGTGAAGTTTGTAAGTGTGCTGACGACGCCGGTGGGCAGCCGCACAAAGCTGTCGCCCGCGCCGACGAGCGACACGGCGTTGTTGATTTTGCCCGACGCCCAACTCGCATTCGTCACCGTGCCGGGATTTGCCCCGGCGGAATCGGCGGCAGTCGTGCCGCTGGCCTCATTGAATTTCCAGTGTCCAAACATCGCCGTCGGCGTGATGGCGAACTGCGCCGAGTTGGTGCTTTCGCCGACGCCGTTCACTGCGGTGACGACGTAATAATAATTTGTGCCGTTGATCGCCGTCGCGTCGGTGTAACTCGCCGTCGTCGGATTTGCGAGAATGGTGGTGTAAGGCCCACCGCTTTGCGTGGAGCGCTTCACTTTGTAAAAGTTCGCGCCGGAAACGGGCGTCCAGTTCAAATCAATTTGGTTGTGTCCCGGACTCGCAACGAAGCCGGTCGGCGAGGTCGGCGCGCCATCAGAGTTGGCGAGCGCGGCCACTTGCGCGCTGCTCAACGCAACATTGTAAATGCGGAAGTCATCCACGCGGCCATTGAAATAAGGATCGGCGAATTGTGATTTGCCGATGTAGTTCAGCGTCGTGCTGCCAAGGCTCGAAGGTTTGAGCGTCATGCTGGCGTTCGTGCCGACGCCAACGCCGTCCACAAAAAGAATTCCCGTGCTGCCCGACACGGTCACCGCCAGATGATGCCACGCGCCCGCCGAGAGAGCCGGGCCGTTGATGGGTTGCTCGCCCGCGCCGGCACTCGTCGTGATGGCGTAGCGGACAGTGTTTCCGCCGCTGACCGGAGCGAGAAACATATACGCGGTCGTCCCCGTGCCGAAGTCAAAGACGCGCGCCCAAGTGCCGTTGGCGTTCACATAAACCCACGCGGCGAGGCTGAAATTTCCCGAAAGTGAACTGACCACGCTCGTTGGCAAACTCACATAGCTGCTGCTGCCGTTCAACGCCACCGAGTTGCTGAACTTGCCGGTCGTGAAAACTGCGCCGGAATTCAACGTGCCGTTTCGCGCCGCGATAGAATCCACGGCGGTCGTGCCGCTGGTCTCGTTGAATTTCCAATGCGCGAACAGCGCGGCAGGAGCGGCGGTGACTTGCGCGGAGTTCGCGCTCTCGCCGACGGAATTCGTGGCGGACACGACGTAGTAATATGTCGTGCCGTTCACCGCCGTGGTGTCGGTGTAAGTCGTCGCCACTGGATTGGCGATGGCACTGTAAGGTCCGCCGTTCACCGAAGCTCGCTTCACGAAATAACTCGTCGCCTCACTCGAAGCCGACCAGCTCAACACGACTTGATTGTGACCCGGCAACGCGGCCAAACCCGTCGGCGCAGCCGGCAGCGCGGGCGCGAAAGTTGCGGCGCTGGCCTGCGCGCTGTTGCCGCTCTCACCGCCGCCGTTGACCGCCGACACGACATAAAAATAATTCGTCGCGCCGGTCAGTCCCGTATCGGAATAGCTGACGCCCTTCACGCCTGTGGCAATCACGGCGTAAGGCCCGCCATTGGTCATGGAACGTTTGACGTTGTAGCTCGCCACGTTGGTTTGATCCGCCCAACTCAAATTGATCTGACTGCTGCTGGCCGGAGTCGCCACCAAGCCCGTGGGCGTAACGGGAGTTTGCGGCGTGCCGAAAATCTGGCACTCGTAAATCGCGGCCCAACCGCCCGAGGGAGTCACGCCCGTCACGGTGACACGAACATAGCGCGCCGCCGCCGAAAAATTATCGGACGTGGTGTTTTGAACCGCGTTGGCCGTCGCGTCCACGAGCGTGGCGTAGTTCACATCGTCTGCACTGGTTTCAATCCGGTATTGAAACGCCACACCCGCAAACCACGAGATGGTCGCGTTCGTGAGATTGCACACCGAACCCAAATCCACGCGCCACCACTGCGGATACGCGCCGCCGTTCGCCGTCCAGCGCGTGACCGAAGTTTTTCCATCGTTGGCGGATTCGGGGAAAAATCCGACCTGCGCGCTGCTCGCCGTCACGGGCCGAAATTGCGAAAGCAATCCGGCGGGAATTGTCGGAACCGCAGTGTTGATGAATTTCCATTGCTGATTCCCGCTCGCGTTGCCGCCCCAGCCTTGCATCCCCGTGCCGTCGGAAGTTTGACCGCCGGTGTCGAGGCACTTACCGCTGGCCACGTTGATGATTTTGTAATAGCCCGCGTCCGTTTTCACCACCTGCCATTGCTGGCTCGCGCTGAAATTTTCCGCCGCCTGACCCATCGGTGAGCCGTCAGCCAAGTTGCCCAGCGAATCTAAAAATTTTCCGGTGGCGACGGAACGCAGCGTGAACAGCGTCGTGCCGGGAATCAAACTCAACACCCATTGTTGATTGGCGTTGCCGGAGTAGCCCCATTGCCTGACCTGCGCGCCGTCCGTGGACGAACCCAAATTGTCGAGCAGTTCGAGGCTGCTGCGATTGCGGAGCGAGTAAGTGCCGGGCGCAAAACCAATCGTGCGATCTTCATCCAGCCCTTGGTCACGAACAAATGCCCCGATCAGTCCGATGTGGCGCTCGGGATAAACGTCCTCACCAACGTTGTTCCAGCCATACGGCCAGTAATGCTGGCTGTCACAATTGATGAGCGATGCCGGGCCGTCGTAAGCTTCCGCCGCACTGTTGACATAGCCGCCGCCCCAAGTGCCGCTCGCGTAGGTCGTCCAACTTCCCGTCGTCCCCGTGCCCAGCCAATGACTCATCTCGTGCATCGCCGTCCGATAACCGATTTGCCCACCGAACTCGATGAGGCCGTGGTAACTCGCCTGCGCCGTCGGCACGCCGGAGTTGTATTGCACACCGATGTCGTAGTTGTAATCCGAGTAAGTGTTGAACATCGCAACGGCCTGATTCATAGACGCGACAATCGAATTCGACAGCGCCGTGGTGGGCGGCAAACTGTTCCAATGCCACGAGAGCGCAGCCTGACTGGTGAACCCGCTGAAGCTCAAGACGAGCAAAGCGATTAATTTTTTTAGGCGGCTCATTTTTTAATTTTGGCGACGGGCTTCAAACACGGTGTCTGCCAGCAGCAGTCATCGGCAAGGAAACATTGCTAGTATGAACTTGCGCTCCATGGATGGAGGCACTTTACGTTCACCTGAAATCTTTCGCAACTTCTTTTAATTAAGACTCCGAAGTAATTCGGAGCCACCCAGTTTAACTGCACTATTTCGCTGAACTGGTGTGGAAAAACCTGGCGCGCTGGATCAAACGCCAGCGGACGCAACTAGACAAAATTCGGCGGGACGCCCGTGCCGCCCAGCACCAGACCTCGCCGTATGTGCCAAGGTCGGTGGGTAACCGCGCCGCAAACGGGAACAGAAAGACGCTGACAAAAACTCACCACTTCACCTTCAGCAACTTGCCGGTGTCCGCCACCATTTTCACCGCGCCAGCGGGAAAAATTTCAACCCGCAGCGGTCGCGGCGTGGCGGCGCGAAAATTGGTTTTGGATTTTTCGCGCTGGATGGTCAGCGTGCTGGTCGCATCGTTCCACTGGAATCGAGTGAGCGCGGAATCGCCTTTCAGGTAGGCAAGGCTTTCGCCGTCGTCTTCGTAGAGCGTGTAGTCGCCATCCGCGCCGCGAAAAATCCGGACGGTCAGCGGCGCGTCCACTTTTTCACCGGTGAACTGGCGAATAGGATCAACCGGAACAATCGCTCCCGCGCGAACATAAATCGGCATCGTGGCGAGATCCACTTGGCGCGTGATCGTGCGCCCGCCGGTTTGCAATTCGCCCGTCCACCAGTCATACCATGCGCCTTTTGGTAAATAGACTTCACGGTTGGTTGCGCCTTTTTCAAACACGGGTGCGATGAGCAAATCGCGTCCCCAAAGAAATTCGTTCCCAAGACCGCGCGCACGTTCGTCGTTCGGGTAATGCAGCCAGAGCGCCCGCATGAACGGCAAACCCGTTTCGCGCGCCTGCCACGCGAGCGTGTAGTTGTAGGACAAAAGTTGATAGCGCAATTCGTCATAGCGTTTGACGATGGGTTCGATGGCCGCGTTGTTGAGTTCCGAAGCTGGCGGCAATTCTCTGTCTTCAATCGGGCCAAAGTTATCCAAGCCCCAGCCCCACGGCAGACGCGTCCACCACGTCCGGCCATGCGCGCGGAACGACGGACAGAACGCGCCAAACTGAAACCACCGCGCGTAAAGTTCGCCGCTGGATTCTTTCGTCGAAAGAAATCCGCCGATGTCCGATCCCCAATACGGCGAGAGGCTCAACGAGGAATTCAGGCCGACGGCAATCTGCGCTTCAAGCGTCTTCCAACTCGCTT
>JBEEMY010000185.1:0-5220 GCA_041192415.1 Verrucomicrobiota bacterium
CAAAATTTGTTTTGAAGGGCCGGAAAGCGAATTGACCAAGACGGAACACGCGCAGCCGGGAATTTTTCTCGTGAGCTGGGTTGCCTTTCAATTGCTCAAAGAGCAGACGCCGAATCTAAAATTTGAAGCGACGGCTGGTTTGTCGCTCGGCGAATTCACGGCGTTGACGGCGGCGGGTGCGTTGAGTTTTGAGGATGGCCTGCGCGTGGTTCGTCAGCGCGGCAAGTTCATGCAGGAGGCGTGCGAGGTGACCAAGGGCGGCATGGCCGCGATCATCGGCCTCGACGAAGCGCCGACGCGCGAAGTCTGCGCGGAGGCCGGCGTGGTGCTGGCGAATTTGAATTGCCCCGGCCAGCTCGTGATTTCCGGCGAGCTGGAAAAAATCTCGAAGGCGTGCGAACTCGCCAAGGCCAAGGGCGCAAAACGCGCGCTGCCGCTGCCGGTGGCGGGCGCGTATCACTCGCCACTGATGGCGAGCGCGCAGCCGAAGCTGCTGGCGGAACTGGCGGCGGCGAAAATTTTCGCGCCGGGCGTTCCAGTGATTTCCAACGTCACGGCGCAGGCGCACGGCGCGGACATTGCCGCGAAGCTGGTGGAGCAGGTTTGTGCATCGGTGCGGTGGGAGGATTCCATGCGCGCCTTGCTGGCGCAGGGTTATACGCGATTCATCGAGCTGGGGCCGGGCACGGCTTTGAGCGGCTTCATGAAGCGCATTGATAAAACGGCTACGATGTTGAACGTCGCCGACGCGGCCAGTTTGGAAGCCGCGGTGAAGGCGCTGGCGTGAAGGGCGGCGGGTTGCAAACGAAACTTGCCTTGCCCCGCGTTGTGCCTAGGATTTGTGGCAGTAGAAATTTTTCATGATTCGCTCATTCGCATTCACTACGCAGGGCAAGCTGCACACGAAGGACATTGATATGTTCCTCATGCCGACGCTGCTCGCGGACACGAATCTTTTTCTCTGGGTGGATTTGGAAAAACCCACGACGGAGGAATGGAAGGAAGTGCTGGAGATGATTTTTCATTTCCATCCGCTGTCCATCGAAGATTGCGTGCAGCCGAGTCCGTCGCCGAAGGTGGAGGAGTATTCACCGAAAGAGGACGACAAGTTCACGCCGTATCTTTTCATGGTGATTCATGCGGTGGATTACAACCGCAAGGACGGCTGCTTCGGCACGAGCGAACTGAATTTTTTTCTCGGCAAAAATTTTCTCGTTACCTACCACGCTGATTCACTGCGGAGCGTCACGTCGGTGGAGGAACGCGCGGTGAACGGCACGCTTGGCATCGCCCGCGCGCCCGACCGCGTGGCGCACGCGTTGCTCGATGCGCTGGTGGATAATTACAAGCCCGCGCTCGACGAACTCGGCCTCGAAATCGCCGAACTCGAACAGCTCGCACTGCAAAAGCCGAACAAGGACACGCTCAACAAAATTTTGCAGGTCAAAAAAGAAGTTGTGCATCTGCGCCGGATCATCGGGCCGCAGCGCGAAGTGCTTTCGCGGTTTGCGCAGGGCGAATTCAAACTCGTGCGCCCGCATCTCGTGCCGTATTTCCGCGACGTTTATGATTCGCTTTTTCACATCGGCGAACTCGCGCAGAGCTACACCGATTCGCTCACGGGCATCTTGCAGGTGTATCTCAACATGTCGTCCAACCAGACGGGCGAGGTCATCAAAGCGCTCACGCTGCTGACCTTCATCACCACGCCGCTGACGCTCGTCGGCACTTGGTATGGCATGAACTTCGCGGAGACGATGCCGGAATACCACTGGAAATACGGTTACGAATATGCCCTCGGCCTCACGGCTGTCACCACGGCGGCAACCTATTGGTATTTCAAAAAGAAAAAGTGGTTTTAAGTTTTCGGAGCGCGGAGCATCGCGCCGCTCGTATCACAAAAAATCCCACCGCGAAAACATCGCCGCCTGACCGCAGAGTTTTCCATCCGTTGAAATCAAATTCCAAACCGTCGCCTGCGCGATGCGGAAGCGCCGGCCGTTTTTCGAGATGCGGATGCCCGAATAGTCATCAATAAAACCATTCGACGTGACCGCTGCGAGCAGGCGGGCGCGTTCCTCGCGGTTCGGCGCTTCCGCCGTAAGTCGCGACGGCGTGGCCGTAAGTTCTGTCCACGACATTTCCCAGAGCGCGAGCGCGGCGGCGTTGCCGTAATTCAAAACCGGATCCGCCTCCGTGCCATGCGAAACCAGCACGAACGGCGCGTGAAAAACGTTTTCCGCCAACACTGCGGGCGGAACGCCGGCCTCCGGCACGGCCAGCAAGTCGCGTTGCGTAAAATGTTTCAAGCTCCGCGCCAGCAGTTGCGTGTGGGCGATGATGTCGGGGCGATTCCAGATGGCTTCCATTCTTGAACCACGAAATACACGAACCACACGAAAGGAACACGAAAAATTTACCACCGGGAGCGCTGGCTGGAAGCCAGCGCTCCCGGTGCATTCGCCACACGCAGGCTGGCAAATGAAAAACCTTTTGCTAGAGTCGGGAAAATTTATGGCCGCAAAAATTGTCATCCCGGACGAGTTGAAAAAAGAACTTCCGCAAAACAAGTGGGGCAAGATTCTCGGCGCGACACCCATCGTCATGGCCGTTATCGCCACGATGCTCGCCGGCCTCGCCTCCAGCGAGATGACCAAGGCGCAATACGACCGCTCGCTCGCCGCGCAACTCCAGTCCAAGGCCGGCGACCAGTGGAGTTATTATCAGGCCAAGAAACTTCGCAGCGCCGTAGCGCGCAACAATCTCGATCTGCTCTTCGCCACCGCCGACGCGAAACCTCTGCAACTCATAATGCTGGGTGATATGATGCATGGTGATGCCGATAACGCGGCCATCGCCGCGCTAGTGAAAAACGAAATCCCCGCCGCCACGCCGGCGAAGTTCGATGAAGGCGTGCAAGCCGCACTCGAAGTCATGGAAAGCTCCAAGCCGGAAACCGACGTCACCGCCGCACTCGCCAAGGTGAAGAACGAGATGCTGGCCGAATCGCTCGTCGCGGCGAAAGATGCGGCCAACAAGTTTGACGACGCCACCAAAGCCATCAACAAGGCGTCTGACAAGTTGGACGAGAAGTTGATGACGGGCGACAAGGACACGTTTCGGGCGTTCACCGCGACCCGGCTGCGCTACGCGGCGGCGCGCTACGACACCGAGGCACGGCTGAACCAGTCCATCGCCAGCATCTACGAATTACAAGTGCGCAAAGGAAATCTCTCTGCCGAGAAACATCATCGTCGCAGCGGAAAATTTTTCTTTGGGATGCTGGCCGCGCAGATGGCGGTGATCATCGCCACGTTTGCGATTGCGGCGCGGCAGAAAAATTTCCTCTGGTCGGTGGCGGCCACGGCGGGTCTGGCCGCAGTGTCCTTCTCGCTCTACGTTTTTCTCTACGTTTGAAGGCTGCTGGTTTTGAGGTGGAACTCGTCGCGCTGCGACGAGTAGCGCCCGCGTTGGTGCGAGCGCAACGAACTTCAAACGGAGCGGAGGCTTTACCACGTTCGGATGCCCGCTGCGCGGGCAGAAGTTGTCGCAGCGCGACAACTCCCACCATCACTTCGCCGTCACTGGCGTCAGCGTGACCGGCCCAAGCAGTCCGCAATCGGTCAACGGCCAGTCGGATGCATCGAAGGGTTTGTAGTTCAGGTTCACGATGTTGATGTCGCGGAAAGTTTTCCACGGCACACCGCGACGATCCAGATCGCGGATGCGGTTGGCGGCGACGCTGGTGACTTCCACTTCGAGCGTGTTGCCGGTGGGTTTCAGATTGTCCACGACCACGCGGAACGGCGGCGTGATGAGCGTGCCGTAATCCTTGCCGTTCACGCGCACCCGCGCGCTCTGGCGCACGTCGCCGAGGTCGAGGGAGTAATTGGAGCGCGGCTCTGTGAGCCGCAGCGCGTCTTTAGTTGCGGAATTGCTGCGGGTCACAGACCCGCGCTCCGGCGGCGCATCAAACGTGGTTTCGTATTTCGCGGTGCCGGCGAAGGCTTGCGTGTTCGTGTCGGGGAATGTCGTCCATGAGGCGAGCTTGGCGGTTTGAAAATCCGCCGGCAGCGTCGGGCCGCCGAGGATAAATTTCACGTTCCACGAGCCGTTGATTTCAACCGACTGGCCGTTGGTCTGCCAATAATTCCAAGTAGGAATAATGCTTTTCCGAGGAATTGTTTGGCTTAATGCGCGAACAATCAATGACTCGCCAGCCGTGAGCTGAAGATGAATTTGAGACTTTTCATTTTCCGCCGGAATGTCGGATTTGCCGGTCATCGGATTAAGGATGATGAAAGATTTTGCGCCCCGGCCAAGCGTGATCCAGCCGTCAAAATTTTTGTCCCCGCGATTGGCGATGAAATAATTCCATCCGCCATCGAACGAGCGGCGGACGAAAGAAAGTCCAGCATCGGTCATTGACTCGCGATTCACGCTGGCAAACGGCAATAAAAGCTCTGGATTGCCATTAAACGCAACACCACCTTTGCCAAGTTCAGCAAATCTTACGATTCCTTGAATGACTTTTTGGTTTGTGAATTGAAGGCTGCTCTTTGCTGTTTGAAATTCCGTTGCTTGCTCTGGCGAATGATTGGCACCAGAAATATCGCCGGGCAAATCATTTCCAAAAATTATCCGCGCACCATTTTTCGCGAGCGCGAGCAATTGCTTGAAAGTTTCCAGCGGAATGTATTTACATTCCGGCACGACGATGAATCGGTATTTGCCGCCGGGCATCTGGATTTTTCCGTCCGCGACTTTGGCCGTTTTCAACTGCGCGTCAGAAACGTAATCGAACGAATAACCTTTATCCCACAGTTCCTTCGCCGTCCGGCCGATGGGCTGGCCCTCGAACCAGTCGCGGGCGTGGACGGTGAATTGCGGCAGCAGCTTGTCGCCGGGCTGCATCCAGAAATCCTCGATCGGCCAGTAGAGCAGGATGTCGTTGTCGGGCGCGCCGGATTGCAGGATGGACTGGCAGCGCGCGGCGTAGGCGTTGAGCGCGGGGGCGTCGTGCCAGATGGGATTGCGCGGGTTCATCTCCAGCGAGGCGTAAAAATGCCAGCCGGGCCAGCCGGCCTCGTCAGGCGAATAGATGCAGCCGTGATAAAACATGTGGTTGATGCCGGAGAGAAACAGGTCGTCGAACAGATATTTCACGTCGGAAAGTTTCTCGGTGAAATGTTCCTCCAGCCAGGTGCCGGTCTCGGAACT
>JBEEMY010000186.1:0-5183 GCA_041192415.1 Verrucomicrobiota bacterium
GGAATAGAACGAGAGATTGGTGCTGCTCCACGCGCCTTGCGCGGAAGTTTTGAAATAGAGCGTGCCGCCAGTCTGGTTGCAAAGCTGCACCGCACCGTTGAATTTATAAACACCGGTATAAAATTTCACCGCCGTGTTCACACCGATGGCGGTTTCAGGATTCCGCATATTGAAGCCAAGGTCGCTGGTGTTGTCGGGAATATGCCAGCAGTTCGCGAGTGCGGCGCGGGCGTGAAAATTAAAATGCAGCACCGCGACGGCAATCAAAATTGCCGCTGGGCGGAGACCAACAAAAAAACTGATCATAAAAATAGTTCACTCACTAAAATTGGAGCGCCGGTCTCCGACCCGGCACGTTTCAGTTGGAGTTCAAGCTTTAGCTTGTTCGGAAAACACGCTGAAGCGTGAACTCCAACGCCTCACGGCAACTGCACCACTTGGTAAAATTTTTGCGCCGCTGGATTCGGGTCGTAATAAAAAGTCGAGGAGCCGCTGGCTTGGATCGGATCGCTGATGGCCGCGAACGGCACGAGCAGATTCGTCGTGGCATACACCTGATAATTAATTCCCGGCGCGCTGTCCCAAACGACTTGCTGATTGTTGTTGTCCAAACCGGATATCCGCAGCGGCGGCGCTACAGTCGCGGCGCGACTATCGCTGATGGGCGTGATGGCGTTGGTGTAAATCACCTGAATCAGATTCGTGCCGAGCGGCGGATTGTTCCAGTTGTATTGAATCGTGCGGAGGCCGGGGCAGTAGGCGTTATTGCCGCCGACGGGTTGGAAAAAATAATTCGTAGCCGGTTGCAGCACGCCGTTGATGAAGATGTTGAAGTTAGTTTTGTTTGCCGTGAGCGTGCTGGTGAAACACGCCTGCACGAGATAAACCATATTGGAGTTGTAAGTTAGCACCGTGCCGTTCGTCGCGGGGCTGGCGATGCTCACACTCTGCACCGGCGCGAGTGTCGTGACCGTGTTCGTCAGCAACGTCACGCGGTTCGGATAAACGGTAGAGGCAAATTCTTTCAAGCGCACAATAATTTTTGCCGTGCCGCTCGTCGGGATGTTCGTATAAACAAACCGGAACTCTTGCGGATAATTCGGATAGGTCGCGCTGATGCCCGCGTCCGGCGAAACGGAATTGGCCACGACAAAAACATTCGCGCCGTTGCCATTCGTTTTGCCGGTGATGGAATCATCGTTGTTCGGATCGCTGTCCTGAAGATTGAATTCCACACCCGTCACGGTGCTGTCGCCACGGACGACTACGGTGTAGCTGGTCGCGCCAATCGTGGAGCCGTTCGCCGGAAACGCAATCGCGCCCGTCGGCAGCGCGCCGTCGTAATAAAACGTTTGCAAAAATGTGTTGAAGCTCGACGACTGATTTGTTCGCGGCAGAAAACTTCGCGCGCGCACGATGTGGAAGCCGGAGGACAAACCGATGGCCGTGCTGTTCGTGTTCAAATCATTGTGCTGCCACACGACGGCGGTGCTGGGATTAAAATTCGTGATGGCAAATTGCGAGAGGCCGTAAAGTTTTGAGCTGGTGGATTCGCCATCCGCAATCGTGTTGATGCCGCTTTTGTAGAGCGCGATTTTATAGCGCACCTGCGTGGCGTTTGGCTGCGCGGGAATAGTTCCTTTCCACCAGTCAATCGTGCCGGTCGAGCTGTCGGCGGCGATGAAAAATCCTTGCGCGACTTTGGTGGAACCTTTGCCCACGCCGAACGCACCTTCGGGATTCGTGCCATCGGTCGTGTAATAAATGAAGCAGGTGTTGATGTTAAACTGATAGCCGACTTTCACGAACAGATCGCAGGCCTGATTGTTCGTCGGCGCGAACGGCACGCGCTGCTTTGCGGAATTGTTCGGCACGACGGCCGTGTTGGTGTCCGCCGGATCGTGATACACAAATGCCGCCGTCTGATTCACGATGCTCACGCCGTAGCCGCTGCCAGCGACGATGTTGCTCCCGCCGCCGACGGTGTAGTAATACGTTTCCGCGCCGAGCGAGACGACGGTATTGCTCAACGTATTTTTTGCCGCGAATTTTTCCGGGCCGTTGCGGAATTGAAAGACCATCTGTTCGTAGCCGAGGAAAACATCCGTCGCGGTGCCGGGTTTGTTGTCGCGCAAATCATTTCCCGTCGGGCCAACGCCGCCGCTCGTCGGGCCGAGCGCCATCTGACTGTTCAAATCAATGCCGCCATCTAATTTCAAAAGTGTGTTCACCGACGACGCATCACTGCGGGCAATGATGTCGAAGCTCGCGTTCGTCACGACAGGAATATCAATCGCGTAAGTCAGATTGGAAACGTGAACGCCGCCGATGACGTTGCCGTATTGATCCACGCTGCCACGCATCTTGAACGGGAAAATCGGATTGTAACCGTTCGTATCGCCGTTCACGCCGTCGGTGCGCGTGATGGTGATGTGCGGGACTTCGTTGCTGCCTTGCTTGAAAATAATTGCGTTGGTGGAAACATTCGCGCGGCTCGCTTCCGGCCATTGATAGCCATACGTCACCCAGCCGCCGCTCGGCACGTTGAGTTCAATCGCGCCGCCGCCAGCGGGAATGGATTGCGCGCCAACGTAAATTAAACGGTCCGCCGCGTTCGCGGCATTGATGCTCGCCGTTGCTGCCGCCGAACTCGTCGTGGCGCTGTGCACCAAAAGTTTTTGATACGCGCGGACATTACCCGTCGCGCTGCTGGAAAGTTGCACGAGCACCGAGCCGGGTGGAAAGCCCACGACCAGCCCCTGATTTTTGGAATTGGAAATCGCAATGCCGCCGTAGTAGCCGTCGTAAGCCTGGCCGATGCCGTCGTCGAACGTGATGTCGCCGGGGAAAGTGTATTTGTCATTCATTGCGAACAGCACGCAGACTTGGTCTTTCGCCGCGCCGCCCTCGCGATAGTCGTAGCGCTCGAACGCGATGACGTTGTCGGTGAACTGGCCCCAGCGCGGCGTGGTGCCGCCGCGCGCGAGCTGGTGGTGGACATAACAGACATCCGGCATCTGGTTCTCGCCATACTCGCCGAGGTAATTGGCATACGCGATGGAGGGAAAATAATTCGGCGCGCCCGACTGGTTGTAGCCGTCGGAATAAATCACCGTCGCGCCTTCGTGCATGAAATAATACGCGTTCTGCAATTCCCGGTGCGCCGCGTAGCTGCCGCTCGCGTCGTGGCTCTGCGCGAACATCACACTCTGGATCGGGATGATCGCGCCGACATCGCGTTGTTCCAGACCGGAAATCGAACCGCTGCTGCCGAGTGCGTTATTCATCTGGTCGCGCAATGGCGAATTCAGCAGCCGCATCCCACGCGAAATGTATTCGCTGTAACTCGGCGGACTGCCGAGATGTTCGCCAAACAACATCGCGTCGTTGCGCGTCGTCTCGGTGTCAAAACAACTGTTGCGGTTGCCGTCCGTTTCCGTGTAGCCGTTGCCGAGCGTGTTCGTGCCGAAGCCGTGGACGTAATCAAACATCGCCTGAATCGCGCCCGTGTAACCGGCGAACGACGGGTCGCTGGAAAACGTGCTGCCGCCCGTGTCCGTCCCAAAAAATCCCGAGGGAACGTGCTTCACCGCGTCGAGGCGGAAGCCATCGCACTTGGTTTGGTCGAGCGTGTAAAGCGCAGCGCGGATGGTGTAGGAATTCACATCCTCGGCCACCGGCGTGCCGTTCGTGCCGTTGAACGGTTTCCACGGACTGCCGTTAATCGCGGGCTTCGTCGCGTCCATGTAAAATTGATTTTGCCCCGGATGGCGGATGAAATTTGGCTTCGTCGTCGTGCTGCCGGTCGTCGCGCCAAAATTTCCGTTCACCGAACCCGGCTCCGTCGCGAGGTCAATCAACCCACCGAGCGATTGATACTGCACGTCGAACTGGTTATTCCAATCCTGCACGCTCGGCCAGTTCACAAAATTATTTCCCGAAGTCTGGAGGTGAAAATCTTTCGGCTGAAGTCCCGGATAAAAATTCGTGGGCGTGCTGCTGTTGTAGCCCGGCACGGTGAACGCACGATGGTTCATGATGTTGTCGAAATAAACGCGGATGCCGAAACGGTGCGCGGTGCGAACCATTTCTTGCAACTGCGCCTTGGTCCCCCAATGCGTCGCCGTCGTGCCGGACTGATTGATGTCGCCCAAATCAAACGGGTCATGCAAATCGTAACCGATGGAATAGACGCTGCTGCCCTTCGCCGGCGGCGGCAGCCAAAGTGCGTCATAACCGGCCTCGGCGATCTCCGGCATTTTTTTGGTCACGTCCGTCCAGCTTAAGTTGAATAACTGGAGCATCGCCTCGCCGCGCATGGAAACCGCGCTGCCCGTCAGCAGCAGAAAAAATAAAAACGTCCGGAGCGCGACGATGGACGAGGAGGGCAAAAGGTTTTTCACAGATTCAGTTGGCTTCGTGACTGGTTAAAAAATCCAGCCCCCGACGGCAGTTGTCAAACGGCAACTCGCGCGGCGCTTGGCTGGATGTAGGCAGACCATACGCCTTAAATTCGCCAACAGCCATCGCATCTATGTGCGGGCAAGCCCGGCTGCGCGCCAAATTTCAATTTGACGATTCGCCGCAAAGCGCGACACTGCCGGAGCCATGAACTTCAAACGCTGGTTCGCTTGGGCTTGCCTCGCGTTGGTGCTGGTTGCGGAGGTCGCCCTCTTCCGCGCCTACCGCGACCGCGATGCGCTGCAAACCAGCCTCAACAACGCACAGGCCGAACTGCGGCAGACCGAGACGGAACGCGACGAACTGAAAAATTCCAACGCCGGTCTTCAGGCCACCGAAATTTCCCGGATGCGAAAACAAAATTCCCTGCTCACCAACCAAGTCGCCCAATGGCGCGCGGCTTTGGAGCAATTAAATTTTGAAGGCCAGTCCAACGCCCAGCACCTTGCCACCGCGCGCGCGGCGCTTCAGTTGCAACAGGAGCATCTGGAAGAATTACAGGATCAGAGCCAGCAGATTCTCGATGCCAGCGTCGCCGTCATCGCGCGCAAGACCTGCATCAACAACCTGCGGCTGATTGACGACGCGAAACAATCGTGGGCCACGGACAACAATAAACGCCCGACCGCCCAGCCGACCGTGAAAGAGTTGCTCCCGTATTTCAAAGACAAGGTTTTCCCCGAGTGTCCCGGCGGCGGCACGATTTATCTGAACGCCGCCAA
>JBEEMY010000187.1:0-5161 GCA_041192415.1 Verrucomicrobiota bacterium
CCTTTGTATGGCTTGCCCCACGAGCGGATAAATTTTCCGTCGGCGTCGAACACCACTACGGCGTCGTCAATCGTCGCGCCCTTGCCGACGGTGTGCTTGATGTGGATGTGACCTTGCGCGTCCACCGCGACGCCGTGCGTGTTGCCATAGACGTGACCGGCGGGCAATTCACCCCAGTCGTGAATGCACTCGTATTGATGTTCGCCCACACCAAGAATGGGCGGACGTGTGCCGGTCTTGTCTTGCGCGATGACGTAAGGTGCCGCCGCAAGAAACGCGGTGACAGCACCGGTGCGCTTGAGAAAGTCGCGCCGATTCAAATTTGATTTATTCATGGAGTTGTTTGGTTGTAGCGCAAATTTTCAGGCAATCAACGAGTCAATCACGTTCGCTGGCACGACGCCGGTGAGCCGCTGGTCGAGGCCTTGAAAACGATAGGTCATTTTCAAGTGATCGAAGCCGAGCAGCTTCAGCGCGGTTGCGTGAAAATCGTGGACGTGCACGGGGTCTTTCACGATGTTGTAACAAAAATCATCCGTCTCACCGTGAACCAGGCCGGGTTTCGAGCCACCGCCGACCATCCACATCGTGTAACAGCGCGGATGATGATCGCGGCCGTAATTGTCTTTCGTCAACTGGCCCTGCGAATAAATCGTGCGGCCAAATTCTCCGCCCCAGACGACCAGCGTGTCGTCCAACATTCCGCGCGCTTTCAAATCCTGGATCAAGCCGTAGCACGCCTGGTCCACGTCCTTGCATTGCGATGGCAACCGACCGCTGACGTTCGCGTGCGTGTCCCAGTTATTGTGATAAATCTGCACGAAGCGGACGCCGCGTTCCACGAGCCGCCGCGCGAGCAGCGCCGTGTTCGCAAATGTGCCGGGCGTTTTCGCCTCGTCGCCGTAAAGCGCATAGGTCGCCGCCGATTCGTGCGACAGGTCGGCGAGTTCCGGCACGCTGGACTGCATCCGAAACGCCAGTTCGTATTGCTTGATGCGCGTGTGCGTTTCGGGATCGCCGACGGCGCGGAAATTGATTTCGTTCAGTGCCTTCAAACCGTCAAGAGTTTTGCGCCGGGCTTTTTCGTCCACACCGGCGGGATTGTTAATGAATAAAATCGGGTCGCCCGCCGTGCGCAACTGCACACCGGCGTGTTCACCCGGCAAATAACCGGCCGACCACAACCGCGCGCCGACGGCCTGCAATTGTTCGGTGTTACTGGATTTCGCCATGAGCACGACGAACGTCGGCAAATTTTCGTTCATCGAGCCGAGGCCGTAGGAAACCCACGAGCCGAGGCACGGCTTGCCGGTGTTCTGGTTGCCGGTCTGCATAAAGGTGATTGCCGGCTCGTGGTTGATGGCGTCCGTGTTCATCGAGCGGATGAAGCACAGGTCGTCCACCATCTTCGCGGTCCACGGCAGCAGCTCGGAAATCCACATCCCATTTTTTCCGTATTGCGCGAACTTGTATTTCGTCGGAGCGATGGGCAAACGCTTCTGGTTGCTTGTCATCGTGGTGATGCGCTGCCCCATGCGGATCGAGTCCGGCAAATCCTTGTCAAACATCTCGCCAAGCTTCGGTTTGTAATCGAACAAATCCATCTGCGACGGGCCACCGACCATGTGCAGGTAAATCACGCGCTTCGCCTTCGGCGGAAAATTCAAGCCAAGCGTGTTCAGCATTTTTTGCGCGTCCCCGACGGCGGCGGTTTTTTTGTCGTCGGCGAAAAGCAGATTGGGCGCGAGCGACGCCAGCGCTGCCGTGCCGAGTAAACTTGCCCCACGCTTAAAAAATTGCCGCCGCGTTTCCGAGCGGATGTAGTCTTGCAGCAGCGGATGCGGATTGAATTCGTGTCTCATACTTTATTTATTCAAGACTTCGTCGAGATTCATCATTTCATTCGCCACCATCGTATAGGCCGCGAGCGTAGGTGGATCAATTTTTACATCGGGTTTAGTTTCGCCGACCGCCAGTAATTGCTCCACCGCCTTCGGATCAGATTTGTAATGCGCGAGCAAATCGTCCGCGCTCGCCGTGATAATTTTTCTCTCCTTGCCCGACAGCGGCCGCGCGAGCAGCCGTTCGGCCATGAAGTCAAAGACATCCGTTTTGTTTTCCAAGGCCTCCTGCGCGAGATGCCGCGCCGCTTCGACGAATTGAGTGTCATTCAATGTCACGAGCGCCTGCAACGGCGTATCAGTGCGTTCACGCCGGACGGTGCAAACCTCACGCGACGGCGCGTTGAAAATTTCCAACGAGGCGGGCGCGGCCTGACGTTTCCAAAATGTATAAACACTGCGGCGATACAAATTCGTCCCGTGATCCTGCTCATAATTGCGCGTGTTGCTGCCCGGCATTCCGACCTTGTCCCAGATGCCCGGCGGCTGATAGGGACGGGTGCTCGGCCCACCGATTTTTTCCACGAGCAGTCCGCTCGTCGCCAGCGCGTAGTCACGGATCATTTCCGCGTCCATGCGGAAGCGCGGCCCGCGCGCGAGCAGACGGTTCTCGGGATCGCGCTCCAATTTCTCCGGCGTCACCACCGCCGACTGCCGGTAGGCCGCCGACATCACCATCAGCTTAAAAATTTGTTTCACGTCCCAGCCGTGCTCGCGGAAATCCACCGCCAACCAGTCGAGCAATTCGGGATGCGACGGCTGCTCGCCCGCCACGCCGAAATCGCCCGCCGTCTTTACGAGGCCCGTGCCAAAAAGTTCCTGCCAGAAACGATTCACCGTCACGCGCGCTGTGAGCGGATTTTCCGGGCGTAACAGCCATTGGGCGAAACCGAGCCGGTTGCGCGGTGCATCGGCGGGCAGCGGTGGTAGGAATCCGGGTGTGCAGGCATCCACCTTGTCGCGCTGCTGATCGTAAGCGCCCCGGAATAAAACATGGGCCTCCGGCGCATTCGTGCGCTCGTTCATTACATACGCCAGAGTCCCCCGCTGACGAATTTGCATCTGCTCCTTGTTCAAGCCGTCACGCGCCGCGAGCAGGCCGCGATACGCACTGTCCGTGCGGTTCAACCAGAGCGGAAACAATTCCTCTAGCTCGTTGGTAGTGCGGTCGGGCTTGGCCGCGAGCCATTGCAAACGCGGCAGATTCATCAGCTCTGTGACCTCGCCCGGCGAGAGTGCGCGGGCAAAAATTTTTAAATCCTGCAAGCCCGCGTGCGCCAGCACCGAGCCGGTCTCCCGCTGGCCGAGTTTGAACGGCACGGGCGTGAGCGTGGAGGCGGTGAGCGTGTTGTCCTGCACCTCCGTTTCCTGCATCGCGCCGTTGACGTAAATTTTCACGCCGCCAGCTTTGGAGTTGCCGTTGTAAGTCACGGCCAAAAAATTCCAGCGGTTTTTGGGCAGCTCCGTTTTGGCGGAAACCTTCAGTGCGTTTGTCGGATAATCGTTGAGCAGATGAAACGCCGGTTTGCCGTCTTGAAGAAACAAATCCCAGCCGCGATATTTTCCACCGAGATCATCCATGCGCGCGAACAGGGCACCGCTCTTGTCCTCCTCAAGCCGCACCCAGGCCGCGAAACTGAACGCGTTCGTGCGCTCAAAATTTCCCACGTCCGCAAATGCCGGCGCGTTGGATTCGCCAGTCTCGTAAGCCAGTGCCGCCACCGCACCGTCCGGCCAATTCGTATTCTCATCAATGGCCACGGACTGATTCGTTCCGTTGAAATCAAAATGAATCTGCGTTCCCGCGCCCTCGTCCAGCGGCGCGGCAAACACCAGCTTCTCCGCCGTGGGCTGCGCCGAAATGCCCGCGTGATACGGCTGCGAAAGCCAGTTCGTGAAATCGTCGCGCGCTGAGATTTTTCGTTCCGCGATTTTTTGTTCGGCGGTGGGAATCTCATCGCCGAGTTTTTGCCAGCGCTCGTCGTCCTGTGGCTTGGGGATCACCATCACCGGCGGCGTATCCTTGATGTTGCCATCCATCGCCTTCTGGGTGGTGTTGTTAAAAAACGCGGAGAGTGAATAAAAATCTTTCTGCGTGAGCGGGTCGTATTTGTGGTCGTGGCAAACCGCGCAGCCGACCGTAAGCCCGAGCCATGTCTGCCCGGTCGTCTCCGTGCGGTCACGGGTGTAAGACACGAACACTTCGTCGTCAATCGAACCGCCTTCGTTCGACGTGACATTACAACGATTGAAGCCGCTGCCGATCTTCTGATCACGCGTCGCGTTCGGCAGCAGGTCGCCCGCAAGATTTTCGATAGTGAATTCATCGAACGGCATGTTTTGATTGAACGCATTGATGACCCACTCGCGATACGTCCACATCTCGCGGTAATTGTCGAAGTGGACGCCGTGCGTGTCGCCATAACGCGCCGCATCGAGCCAGTAACGCGCGCGGTGTTCGCCCCATTCCGGTGTCGCGAGTAGCCGATCCACCAGTTTTTCGTAGGCGTCCGGCGACTTGTTGTTCACGAACGTTTCAACTTGCTCGGGCGACGGCGGCAGACCGGTCAAGTCCAGTGTGACGCGACGGATCAAAGTGCGCTTATCCGCCTCGGCATTGGGTTTTAATTTTTCGGATTCCAGCCGCGCGAGAATGAAATTGTCCACCGGATTTTTCACCCACTTGGAATTTTTCACAGCGGGCAGCGGCGCTTTCACCGGCGGGATGAACGACCAGTGCGGCTCGTATTTCGCGCCGGCCGCAATCCATTTTTTGAGCAACGTCTTTTGCTCCGGCTTCAAAACTTTATTGATTTTTTCCGGCGGCATCTGGTCATCGTCCGTGGCCAGAATCCGCCGGATCATCTCGCTTTTGTCCGGCTGGCCGGGAACGACCGCCACCGCGCCGTCCTCCAGCTTGTTCGTGGCCGTTTCAAAATGATCCAACCGCAGACCCGCCTTGCGCGACGCCGAGTCCGTGCCGTGACAGGAAAAACAATTTTCCGAAAGAATCGGCCGGATGTCGCGGTTGTAGCTCAACGTCCGCGACTCGCCAGCGGTAGCGGCGTGGCCCGGGCTTAACGCCCAGCCCAACACCAATGCGAAAAGGCAGGATGACTTCATTTTTATTTTTCCCCGAGGATAAAAAATCATACATCGGCAAATGGATTTTACGCATCACGAGTTCTCGGGGTGTGAGCAACTGTGTTTGCCAGATGTCATTATTTCCAGTCATCCGTCCGAAAGGGTGAGGCGGGCAG
>JBEEMY010000188.1:0-5145 GCA_041192415.1 Verrucomicrobiota bacterium
TTTCCTCCGGAAACGCCACCACTGGATACTTCAACCACGCCCGGCCTTCGCTGTCAGTGGTGACTTCTAACGGCGGGCCGAACGGTTTTGGATTCCAGCCGTAAGCGTCCACCCGGCGCACGCCTTGCACGCGAAAGCCGTATGGCTTGATGGTCGCACCCGCGATGGGCTGGCCGTCCGCATCCTGCACGACGATGAGAACTTTTTTGAATTCAGCCGACGACGGAAACTCAGCCGACGTATTGCGCCGGGAAAATTCACAGCCGGTGACCACCAAAAATAATATAGCCACGAGCGCAAAACCCGCCAGCGAATGATACCAGCGCCACGCGCCAGAATTTTCCTTTTTCAGATGCGCAATCCGTTGAGCAATTTGCGAACTGCCGCTCAAGACCAGCTTTGTCTCCACTTCGGGCAAAGCCAAAACCCGCAACGCCAGCCGCGCCAACAGTTGCGGATAGCCCACGCGATCCGCCAACTGGCTCGCCGCCATCCGGTCTGCCTCCTGCTCGCACGCGAGATTGTGCGCGGCAGGAATTTTCCAGATGAGCGGATGAAACCAAAACGCCGCCTGCATCCAGCGCCAGCCCACGCACCAAAACAAATCATGTCGGTGGAAGTGCGCAATCTCATGCGCCAGCAGCGCGGAAATCTCGCCGGAGGGAAGCGTGGCCACCAAGTTTTCCGGCAGCATGATGGTTGGCCGCCACAGGCCGCAGGCAAACGGCGAGGTCACCGCACCCGAAACGCGCACGCTGACCGCGCGTTTCATTCCCAGCCCGGCCTGAAGTTCACGCGCTTGGTTTTGCATCGCGGATTCCACCGCGCGCGAATCCCGCCGGATGCGCGCAAGCTGCCACTGCAACCGCGCCAGCCGCAACCCGGCGAACGCCGCGCCAAAAATCCACAGGCTGAGCAGTAGGCTTTCCCAACGGATTGGTTTCGTTGCGGACGGCAATGGTGAAACCTTTGCGCTGTTCGCGGACGCACTGGCTGCAACCGGTTTCGCGGACGAATTCAGATTTGGTATCACGGTCGGCGTTGAATTGCCAACCGCAGCCGCCGGTAAAATTTCAGGCGTCTCCGGCACGGCAGCCGTTGCGGAGAAAATCGGGACGCGCAGAACTGGAAATGAAACCAATGCCGTCAGCGGCAGAACCAAACCGAAACAGAGAACGCTGCGCCAGAGTATCAGCCGCCAGCGGGAATGTTTTTCCCGGAGCAACCCATGCGTCAGCCAGCCCAGCGCGAGGAGCAACGTCCATTTGAGCAACAACAATTCAACCGGCGCGAATGACGGGTTCATTTTGATTTCCTTTTGTTCTTGGAGTTTTTTGCGGCGGCGGTCTGGCGGAGCAAAATCAAATCGGCAGGCTTGAGGCCGGCGGTTTCCACCAACTGGTTGACTAGTTCGTGATGCGAGCCGCCTGCAAACACCCGCGCCATGTGGTGCGTCAGATGCTGGAGCAGTGTGGCCTTGGGAATCTGGGCCGCATAAAAAAAAGCTTTCCCGTGCAACTTCCGCGCAACGTGCTTTTTTCCGACGAGGTTCACGAGCACCGAGCGCAAGGTGGCGTTTTCAATCGGCCAAGCGAAGCGGGACTGGATTTCTGTCGGCTTCAGTTCACCGCTCTCCCAAAGGATGCGCATCGCCTCCAGTTCGTTTTGGTTCAAGGAAACGGAATTCATGTGTGAAGATTTCACACATTTACCCATCACCGTCAAGTGGAATATGTGAAAACATCACAGGTGGCATTGGTCGCGCTGCGACCAATGCCGTCGCCGGGCGGAGCGCCAGGCGACGGAATCATTCGTAAACCAAAACATTGCCACGTCTCAAAGTGCCTGCTGCGTAGGCAAAATTTGTCGCAGCGCGACAAATTTCACCCCTCACTTGTTCCGCACAAACAATTTCCCCGGCAACTGGCGCACGAGGCGTTTCATTTCCAGACTGAACAGCGCCACGTTCACCGTTGAGCTGGGCAGATTGCTCGCGCGGATGATTTCATCAATCGCGCTTTCGTCATCGGCGCTCACGGCGTTGAAAACTTTCTGTTCGCTCTCGCTCAACTCCAGCGCGGGCAGCAAACCGGTTTCACTGACGGCGGCGGGCTTGTTGCTGGCGGGAAATAAATATTCAAACTCGCTCAAGATGTCTTCCACGCCTTCGCACAGCTTCGCGCCTTTTTTGATGAGTTCGTGACAACCTTTGCTGCGCGGCGAATCAATCCGCCCCGGCACGGCGAAAATTTGCCGCCCGTATTCCGTTGCGAAATTAGCCGTGATGAGCGAGCCGCTCGTGAGATTCGCCTCGACCACGACCGTGCCAAGCGTCATGCCCGCGACGATGCGGTTGCGGATGGGAAAACTTTGCTTGTCCGCCGGGCGGTTGAAGGGAAATTGCGTGATGACCGCGCCGCTCGCCGCGATGCGCTCAAACAATTCCGCATTCTCCGTCGGGAACACCAGATTGATGCCCGTGCCCAAGACCGCAATCGTCCGGCCCTTGCAACTTAACGCGCCTTGATGCGCTGCCGTGTCAATGCCGCGCGCGCCACCGCTCACGACCGTCACGCCGGTGTAGGCGAGTTGATACGCCAACTTGCGCGCGGTCTCGATGCCGTAATGCGTGGTCATCCGCGAGCCGACCATCGCCACGGCATTTTTATCCTTCGCGGTGAGTTCGCCTTTGACGTAAAGCACCAGCGGCGGATCGTAAATCTCGCGGAGCATCGCGGGATAATTTTCATCCGACTGGATGAGCACATGGCAGCCGTAATCGGCAATGCGTTTCAATTCGCCCGCGAGGTCAATGGACTTTTCCCAAGTGAAAATTTTCTCCGCCGTGTCCTCGCCGATGTTGCGGACGCGGGAGAGTTCGTGTTTGGAAGCGGAAAGAATTTTGGGTGCCTCGCCAAAATATTCCAGCAGCGAACGGACGCGCACCGGCCCGACGCCATCAATCATGTTCAAGGCGATGAATGCTTCGCGGGAATCCATGCGCGTTTTGATAACGGCTGGCGTGGCGAGCGGCAAGGATTTGTTTTTACCAACAGCATCCTCGTTTGGAGTGCGGCGACACGTCGCCGCTTTGTAACTGGGATACATGTCTCCCAGTTACAAAGCGCGGTCATGCCCGTGCACTCCAAACCAGACACAACGTTTTTGGGTGCGAGCCGGAAACCACACAATTGAGGCAAGCCCACATTCCCATTTGACTCTGCTGGCTGGCGAATTCATTTTCTGCGCATGAATTTGACCGAAATGCGCGAGCTGTTAGCCAAGCGCAACATCCAGCTCACGAAATCTCTCGGCCAAAACTTTCTGCACGACGGCAACCAGCTCCGCCGCATCGCCGACGCAGCGAAGATCAAACCCACGGACAAGATCCTGGAAGTCGGCCCCGGCCTCGGCCCGCTCACGGAATTGCTTTTGGAAAAAGCCGACGAAGTTCTCGCCGTGGAGATGGATGGCCGGCTGGTGGAATTTTTGCAAGAGCGGTTTGGCGCGCAGGAACAGGCCGACGAACAGCTCGCCGACGTTTTGACCGGGCAAGTGCAAACCGGCGGCGCACCAAAACAACTCGGCGCGTTCCATCTGTTGCACGCCGATGCGCTGGGCTTCCTGAAACGCGAGCAGCGCGATTGGAGCGATTGGAAGCTCGTCGCCAACCTTCCCTACTCCGTCGCCTCGCCGATTCTGGTGGAACTCTCCGCCGGCATCCGCGCGCCGAAAAAAATCGTGGTCACGCTCCAGTTAGAAGTCGCGCAACGGCTGATGGCGGCGGCGGATGACGACCATTACGGCATCCTCACGCTGCTGGTGCAGATTGATTTTCAGCCGCGCGAATGGTTCAAGATTCCGCCGGGCTGTTTCTTTCCGTCGCCGGACGTGGACTCCGCGTGCGTGGTGCTGGAGCGCCGTCCGCAGCCGCTGCTGCCGGAAAACTTGCGCGCAAGTTTCGTGAAGATCGTGAAGCGCGCGTTCTCGCAACGCCGCAAGATGATGATGAAGTTGCTGAAACAAGATTGGGCGGCAGACAAACTGGCGGCGGCGTTCGCCGAGCTGAACATCTCGCCAATGGAACGCGCGGAGAAATTGAGCTTGGAACAGTTTGTGGCGCTGACAAAAATACTGGCATGAAAAAGCTGGCTCTCATTTGCGTGCTCGCCGTGGGAGTGTATTTTGCGATGCTGACTTATTTCGTGGAGCATGAAAACATGCTCAAAGAATTTTTGGCGGCGGCAGCGGGGTTGACTGTCGTGTTGCTAATGCTGGCTTCCTTTGTCCGTGGTTTGGTTTCTTACAAGACCAAAAAAGTTTTTGCGTTCGTTCCTTGCATCATTTGTTTGCTGGGGCTTCCAACAGGTTTCATCGGAGCCATCGTTTTGGGAGAATCAATAAAAGCGGCAAATTTCCAAAAAAATCTTCCGCGTTACACAGAATTGGTGAAGCTCATTGAGAATGGAGAAATCAAGCGGGGTTCCAATGGACAAATCCTACTGCCAGAGCAATTCGCCAATTTGGCTGATTCTACTTTCATCGACACAAACCGCGATGGACGAATCATAACATTCCTGACCGATGGAGCGTTCCCTGTTTGGCACGCAGGTTATATCTACACGTCCAGCGGGATTGCAGACGCTAAATTTATCAAAGGTTGGAATTGTTACGAGCGAGTGAACACAAATTGGTTTTACGTTTCGAATTGATTTTATGCCGGGGAAAATTTTTGACGCAGCCAACCGGCGCACCAAAATTCTTTTCGTGTGCAGCCGCAACAAACGGCGCAGCCTCACGGCGGAAACGATTTTCAAGAGCGAGCCCGCGTGGGACGTGCGCTCGGCAGGAACGGAAGACGGCGCGCGCATCAAAGTCACCGCCGGAATGCTCGGCTGGGCGGAGGTCATCGTGGTGATGGAGAAGCGGCACAAGGAACGGTTGCGGCAGAAATATCCGGAAGCACTGGCGGCAAAACGTTGCGTCTGCTTTTTTATCCCGGACGATTACGAATTCATGGACGCCGCGCTGGTGGAGATTTTGCAGGAGAAGATGGGGGAACATTTTCCGGCATCCGAATAAATCCAAACACGATTTATCGTCCCGAAGGGACAACCGGAAATTAGCCAGCCACATTGTGGCTGG
>JBEEMY010000189.1:0-5124 GCA_041192415.1 Verrucomicrobiota bacterium
GGAAAACATGATTGAAGCCGCCAAGTCGCTCGGTCATGAGGTGGAAGTTTATGCGGTGGCAGATTTTTTTGCCGACCGCGCCAACAGCCTGGCCAAAAAATATTCCATTCCTGCCGAACGCGTTTTTTCCAGCGCGACGGGCTATCGCGAACTGATGGCGCAGCCGGTGGACATCGTGATTTTGGCGACGCCGCCGGCATTTCGTCCCGCACACTTCGAGGCGGCAGTGGCAGCGGGCAAGCATTGTTTCATCGAGAAGCCCATCGCGGTGGATCCCGTCGGCGCGCGGCAGGTCATTGCGACGGGCGAAGTGGCGAAACAGAAAGGCTTGTCCGTCGTGGCCGGCACGCAGCGGCGGCATCAGGCGAGCTATCTGCGGAATCAATTTGCCGTGGCGAACGGCGCGATTGGAAAAATCACCGGCGGCACAGTCAGTTGGTGTGGCGGGAGACTCTGGTTCAAAGAACGCAACAAAGATGAAGACGACGCGAGCTACATGGTGCGCAACTGGACGAGTTTTTCCGCGATGTCCGGCGATCACATCGTGGAACAGCACCTGCATAATCTGGACGTGGCGAATTGGTTTATCGGGCGCACGCCGGTGTCGGCGGTAGGTTTTGGCGGACGCGCGCGGCGGCAGACGGGCGACCAGTTTGATTTCTTCAGCGTGGATTTTAACTACGGCGAAGACGTGCACATCCACAGCATGTGCCGGCAGGTCAGCGGCACTTACAGCAGCGTGAGCGAATTTTTCTCCGGCACCGAGGGCAACACTTTCGGCGGCGGAAAAATGAGTTCAACCAAACTCGCGGCGCTCACCGTGCCGGAATTCAAGACGCACGAAAATCCGTATGTCGAGGAGCACGTCTATCTGCTGCAAAGCATCGTCAAAGGCGAGCCGGTGAATGCCGCGCGCACGGTGGCGGAGTCCACGTTGACGGGTCTCATGGGCAGGATTTCCGCCTACACCGGCCAGTTGGTGCGCTGGTCTGACCTCACCACGAACAAGGAATCGCAATGGTATAACTTGGCACTCTCACCCTCGGCGGCAGATTTTGAAAGCGGAAAAGTCGTCGCGCCGAAGGACAACGTTGTGCCGGTTCCGGGCGAGGCGTGAATTGATTTTCACCGCAACATTTCCGGCGGGATGTGCGTGAGTTGCATTCCAAAAACCAGGAAAGCAATTAGCGCAAAGTAAGTGACGGCCACCACGAGCCGTTGCTGCGGAGTGACTTCAAAATAGCGTTTCTCCTCCTCGGTTTTTGCACGAAACAAGGAGAAGAGGCGCGGCAGCGACATCACGAGAATCAGCAGCAGCATGAAATTGAAGTTCGTGATCGTCAGCACGAGCATGATGAGGAAGCCCACGATCCACAGCCACGGCGAGAGTGCGGTGACGATGCGGCCGCCGTCCAAAAAGCCCACGGGCGCGAGGTTGAAGAGGTTCAGGAAAAATCCCGAGTAGGCCAGTGCGCGGAACAGCGCGTTGCCGGTGGCAAGGTAAATCAATTCGCAGACCGCCGCGCCAATCGCACCCAACAACGGCCCGCCGATGCCGACCTCGGCCTCAATGCGGGCGTTCGGCGGCTGATCTTTCAGCGCGATGAACGCGCCCATGAAGGGAATGAAAACCGGCCAGCCAACTTTCAGCCCGCACTGGCGCGCGGCGATGAGATGGCCGCACTCATGCACGAAAATCAGCAGCACAAACCCCACGGCGAATTGCCAGCCCCACGCCATCGCGTAAACGCCAATGGAGAGAACCATCGTCGCGCCGGTCTTGAGAAAGGGCAGGACGAATTTTAACTTACCGAGAAATTTCAGGATGAGGAACAGCCCCACACCAATCGGCCCAAGATTTTTTTTCAACTTGTCGCCAAACGTGGGCGGCTTGGGTGGCGGTGGCGGCGGGGAAATGACGGGCGGCGTTTCGTTCGATTCCATGGCGACATGATTTAACTTCCGAGCGCGGCTCGTCAAACGGAATTCTGCGGCAGGCTTAAGACTTTTCATTTTCCCGCGTTGGATTAGATTGGCGCGACATGATTCTGGTTTTGGACAACTACGATTCGTTCACCTACAACCTCGTGCAATATCTCGGGGAACTGGGCGTGGACTTGCAGGTGCGCCGCAATGATGAGATCACCATTGAGCAAATCCGCGCGCTCAAGCCGGAACGCATCCTCGTGTCGCCCGGGCCGTGCTCGCCGCGTGAGGCGGGTTTGTCCAACGAAGTCATCCGCACCTTCGCCAGCGAAGGGATTCCAATTTTTGGAGTGTGTCTGGGTCATCAGTGCATTGGACACACGTTCGGCGCGGAAGTCGTGGTGAATTACCGCATGATGCACGGCAAGACTTCGCCGATTAAGCACAACGGAAAAGATTTGTTTGAGGGCATGGCCAATCCGTTTCCGGCCACGCGCTATCATTCGCTCGTCATCAAGCGCGAAACCTTACCGCCGGAACTGGAGATCACCGCCGAGACCGAGGAGGGTGAAATCATGGGCGTGAAACACAAGACGCTGCCCATCTGGGGCGTGCAATTCCATCCCGAAAGCATCCTCACGGAGAATGGCCGGACGATTCTGAAAAACTTTTTGAAGTTGAAATAATTGAAGTTCGTAGCAGCCAGCGTGAGCTGGCTCAAATATTTTGATTAGAGCGGACTCACGTCCGCTGCTACGAATAAATAAAAAAACGCGCCGACTTTCATCGGCGCGTTTTGCTTTTAGAATTATTTGGAAGCGGCACCTTGCCGCCCGCTTAGTATTTCACCGCGTTCCAGTTCACCACATTCCAAAACGCCTTCAGGAAGTCGGCGCGCTTGTTCTGGTATTTCAAATAGTAGGCGTGTTCCCACACATCGCAGCCGATGAGCGGCGTGCCTTCGCAACCGGCCACAGCTTTGCCCATGAGCGGATTGTCCTGGTTCGGCGTGGAGGCGATTTCCAATTTGCCGTTGTTCGCGATGAGCCAGACCCAGCCGCTGCCGAAGCGTCCAATGCCCGCCGCTTCAAATTTCGCCTTGAAATCATCGAAGCTGCCGAAGGTCGCCGCAATGTCAGCCGCGAGCTTGCCGGTCGGTCCGCCGCCGGCGTTCGGGGCGAGAATGTTCCAGAAGAAGGAATGATTCCAGTGACCGCCACCGTTGTTGCGGACGGGGCCGCGAATCGCATCGGGCACCACGCTCAAGTCGCGGATGATCTGTTCGAGCGACTTGGCTTCGAGCGCGGCGTTGCCGGCGATGGCTTTGTTCAAGTTGTCCACATAAGCCTTGTGATGACGGCCGTGATGAATCTCCATCGTGAGCGCGTCGAAGTGGGGTTCAAGGGCGGCCTTGTCGTAAGGCAGGGCAGGAAGTTCGTGTGCCATAATTTTTATTTATTTTTGTTGGTAAACCGAATCGTGTCGGGAAAATTGCTTCACCAGCGGATAAAATGCAAGAGCGGACAGCGGATTTGCCATCAGGTGAAATACGAAGGGCGGAGAAAGTTTTTGCCACGCCCGATGCGCCAAAGGTGCTACGGCAATCAGCCCGGCGCTGACGCGCAGCGGCTACGCCGGGAAATCGTCTCACAAAAATTCTTCTCCCTCTCCTCACACAAACGAGGAGAGGGCCGGCGTTCCGGCTTCCTCTCCCCCAAGGGGGAGAGGGGACAAAATCAAACTGACTTACTGCCTATTTTCACCACCGCCCGCCTCCTGGGCGGAGAAACGGCCAAAAATCCCCGTTCCCGGCCGGCTTTTGCCTAAATCGCTCATTTTCAGCCATTTTCTCAAAGATTCCTGCCTCGGACTGCTTCAGTCCTAGCCCGGATTGCTTTAATCCGACCTCGGATTACTCCAATCCTAGCTAGGATTGCTTTAGTCCTGACTAGGACTTTGGCAATCCTGATGAGGACTGGTTCAGTCCTGTGTAGGGTTGCTTTAGTCCTAGCTAGGACTGCTTTGGTGCCAGTGGGGATGCTCCAGTCCCAGCTAGGACTGGTTCAATCCTGACGAGGTCTGTTCCAGCCCCAACTAGGAATGCAACAGTCCGAGGCAGAGTTGGCTGTCGGCTGACCAAGTGCGAGGTGGTTTCGGGCGGGAACGGGTTTGCGCCACGCGTCGGGATTCATCGTCTGGCCATCAGGTGAAATACGGAGGGAGTCGCGTGCGTGAAGAAATCGAGCGCGGAGAAAATCTTCGCCCGCGACTTCCGGGCAATCAGCCTAATTGCCCCGGTTTTTCCCGGCGCTTGGAAATTCTCCACAACACCCAGCCCACCGCAAACATCACGCCGCCACAGAACAAAAACGCGAGCCGACCCGTGGCTTTGTTTGGGATCGCCATCAGCAGCAAAATGAATCCGCCATACACGAGGCACAGCGCGCCGAGCAACTTGTAGATCGAAGTCTGCACGCCTTCGGTGTTTTTTTCTTCGACGGGTGTGCGCAGGTTTTCAAAAAACTTCTCTACGCGTTCCTGCTCGACCACCGGCGCGGCCTTGTAAAACAAGCTCGTGAAAAAATACCACGCCGAGCCGATGATCACCGTGCCGCCGAGCGTCGTGATGGCGAGCTTGAGATAAACTTTTTCGTCGCCGTTCAGCGGCTTCGTCCAGCCCATCCATTGCTGGAAAATTTCCGGCGTGACGTAGGTGCCCAGCAGCCATGACGCAAGTCCCGCCACCAGTCCCGTGCTCCACGCCGACCAGCCCGGCGTGCGCTGGTAGAACAAGCCATAAACGAGCGGCAACGCCAGCGGCATGAGCAAATACGACGCGAGCTGGTTCACAAAGTCGAACAGGTTCGTGCTGCGAAACTCATTCACCTTCAGCGCGAGCGCGATGATGATCGCGCCAAAAATCAACGTGCAGATTTTGCCGGCGACGAGCAGATGTTTCTCCGACGCGTCCGGTTTGAACAACGGTTTGTAAAGGCTGCGAATGGCAATGCCCACATTTTTGTTCAGCCCCGCATCCATGCTCGTCACCGTCGCGCCGAGCATCGCGGAGAGCAGCAGGCCGAGCAGTCCTTGCGGCATCACGTCCATCGCCACAGCGAGGAACGCCGCTTCGTGCGGCTGTTTCAAGTTCGGATAATCCGCCGCAAGGTTCGGATGCAAAATTGTCGCCGCCATCGA
>JBEEMY010000190.1:0-5116 GCA_041192415.1 Verrucomicrobiota bacterium
ACCCGCGCAAAGGTCCGGCGCGCTGAACGCTTTTTGCAACGACTGCGTCAGGGCTTTCCGGCTCAACCAGTCATCGTCCACCACGAGAAATTTCAGCGGACGGTTCGTCAGCAGGTCGGGCGGCAGACCCGGGGCGCATAAATCTTCCAGCACCGTCACGCCGCCGATGACGGCGCGGAGCGTGGACGGAGTGACGTTGCCCATCTTGGCCGTAAGCTGCTGGAGCAAACCTTCAAGCGCGGATGCCAATTGCCAGACCGGCAGAACTTCGGGAAACGTCGCCAAGTTTTTCAGCGCGGCGAGGCGGTCGCGCAATTCGGATAAAATTTTATTCCGCGCCAGTCCACCGGTTTCGCGGATGGCGTCTTGCACCAGCAAGCGTTGAATGGCGAGCAACTTGGCCGCTTGCGGATAAAATTCCTGTCGCGGACTGGCTGCCGTTTCTGCGGTCGCCGTCGGCCCGGCGTGGAGCGAAGCCACAAATGTTTCAAACGAGGCTTCCTCCGCGCGCAGTTTTCCGCGCAGCACGCGCTGCCGATTGGCGGCGGCTAGCCACGGGTTGAACCACTGGTTGAGGTCGGCCAGAAAATCGGGCGCAAATTTTCTAATCGCAAAAACCGTGACGGCAAGCAACGCGATGAAATAAAAAAAATTAAGCGCCAGTCCGTTGCGCGGCGGCGGCGCGGTGCGGGCGGCCATGAGTTGCGGATGCCGGGCGGACATCGCGCCCGCCGCGACGGGAACATTGCTGCCGACGGCATCCGGGATGGCCACGCGCTTGCGATATTGCTCCTGCCGTTCCTTGAGGATGCGTTGGTTGAATTCCCACTGCACCGAGCCGGGCTTGGGCAACGGCTTGTAAAACTGCGCCTCGTTGGTCGTGTTCGCGGCGACAAGAGAAAAACTTTTCAGAACCAGGAACAGCGCCAAGAAAAATTTTAGAACGCCGGAAGTGGCTAGACGTTTTTTTTGAATGATTCTGCCGGCAGGATGCCGGCAGCACGGTGGCTGACATTGGTCGCTTGCAAAGTTCGGCTTGAACATGACGGCAGCGCGGCGTTCAAGGAGTTACCGCGAGCGAATTAGTTCCCGGCGGCACAGTGGCCCAACGGTTGCGGAAAACTTTTAGCAAGCTCGGAGTCTTGGGCGGCAGCTTGAGTGGATCATCAAAATTCAAATCATACGCCCAGCGCCGCGCGGGCGGCGTGTAAACATTGGGCGAACCCCAAGTGTTCGTGGCGTAGAGACTCGGAAACATTTTCACCATGGAACCGTTGTAAGTGAAAGGATTTCCCCCGCCCCACGTTTCGAGGAAGCGCGGGAAATTTTCCATGCCGCCGCTGTATTTGCCTGGCGTCGTCTCCACCACACCCGTGAGCAACGCGGCGTTGACCGTCGTCGGCGCGGCGAAACGCAGGCTCACATCGTTGGCGCTGTTCGCGTCCGACCAGTTGCCGGAAAGAATCGTGACCGCGTCCGCCACGAGCGAGGCCGGGCGCGTGCCGGTGGTGTTGGCCGTTCCGAGATTGGCGGTGTTGGTCTGGTTGTAATCGCCGAGAACGTAAAGTGGTCGCCCCGTGGCCACCGTCAATCCGCTCGGCGGGAGCTCCGTGCCATTGACCACGCGCACGGCATTCAAGTTATTCCCCGGCAAGGTGCGGGTGTCCACGACGTAAACCGAACTCAACGTCGCGCCGCCCAGCACCCCGCGCAGCACCGCATTGGTTTTCACCCACGCGGTGAGGTTGCTGATGTTGAGATCCACCGGCTGCACAAATTTATTTTCGCGCGCATCAAAAAAAGTTTTGCCCGTGGCCACGAACAACGGCAGGTCGGTGTTGGTGATGACATACGCGCCCGCCGTGGCGCGGTAGCCGGTGTCGGAAACGACCAGCCGCACCTCGCTGCTGTTGTAGTAACGCAGGCGACCGAGCGGTGAAGTCGGGTCTTCACCCAGCGGCGGCTCGATGATTTCGCGGACGTTTTCCGGCGTATTCGTCGTGCCGATGGGCAAGGTCAACGCGGCGACTGGGGAAATTTTTTGCTCGGGGTGAACATAAATCACGCCGCCGCCGGGCGTGCCGCGCGTGTCTTGCGGGGCGCGGTCGAACAAAATATCCAGCACGGCGGTGACGCCAGATTCAAACGTGAGCGTGCTATCCGGTTCGACGAACAACGTCTGGTTGGCGTGGACGCGGCCGTTGATGGTGAACGGCTGGCCGCAACTGATTTCCATGTCACCGGCGGAATACATGGCGAATTGAAAAATCGGGATGCCCGCCAGTTGCAATTCCTGCAACACGCCGCCGTTCACCTCCTGCGGATTCGCCGTGTCGCGCGCGTGCGCCGCCACCGTGTAGACCGAGACATACGCCTTCAAGCCCGCGTAAGTCGAATCCAACACGATATAATTCAGTCCCGGCGTGCGCAGCACATGAGTCTGGCCGAAGTTGCCGGTGCCGTCGTCGAATACCCAGTTGTTCCAGTAGGGCGAGTCCGTCGGCGTGGGCACAGTGTTCTGGCGATAGCTGACGAGGTTGGCCACCACGCGCGCTTCGCCGCCGTAGAGAAAATCATGCGTGATCTGGCCGACGACTTTTTCCGTGGCCGCTTCTGCAGCCGCCACCGAGCGGGTGTATTGGATCGAACGGTGCGTGAGCTTTGCGCTGTTGGCCGACCACGTCATCACACTCGCGAGAATGGCCAGCGCAATGGCTCCCAAAACCATCGTCAGCACCAGCGCGCTGCCCGCCTCGCCGCCGGATTTTTTGGAAAAATTTTTCAGCATGGTCATTGCAACGCCCGGCGCGTCACCGAGGTTTCAAGTTTGTAATAATCCGAATCCAAAAGAAAACGTTCCGGCTGGTAAAATTCCAGCAGCACATGAATCACCCGGTTATTCGCGGCATTCGTCAACACGTTGCCGGAAAAATCCTGCGCGCTGAACGCCAGCGTGTTTGTGATGGAATCCGCAAGGATGACCGTGTTCGTCCCGCTGGGCAGCCCGATAGTTCGGCGAAAGGTCTGGTCGGCGGCGTTCACAAAATAAATCGTGAAGTTCGCCACGTTCGTCGTCGGATAAATCAGCAAGCCGCTGCCCCGCTGCGTCTCGCCATCCAGCAGCCCGGCAAAAGTTCCGTTCGTGAGATTGCCCACTTGCACCGCCGCGCACGCGTGAACTTCCTCCGTGATTTTGCCAAACGTATTGCGCGACCACTCGGTGGCGTTGAGCTTGGTGGAATTCACCTGAAACATCCGTAGGCCGAAAATATTCGCCGACAGCACGCCAGCGAGCAGCAGCATGAACACCGTCAGCGCGATGAGAATTTCCGGCAGCGTAAAGCCGGCGCGGCGCGAACGGGAAATGTTTGGCGAAAGTTTCATTGATCCGGCGCGCGGCAAGTTTCAATCGTGTTCGTAACCAGTTCATCACCCTTCACCGACCAGATGCACTGCACCCGGATGCGGCGAACCGGCGGCGTGATGGACAAGTCTGAAATTTCCGTGCGGATGGTGGCGGGCGTGAGCGTCGAACCGGAGCCGGACAAATCCAACGTCACCGTCTTCGGCAGAAAATTCGTCGCCACCAGTTCATCCACTGGCGGGAAGCTCGAAGTGTCCCAACGCGCGCTGTGCGTTTCCTCCAGCCGTTCCGCCGCGCGAGCATTGGCCGCCATGTAAAGCGAGTCCTTCACGTTGGCCGTGGTGCAATAAATGTAGCCGGTGACAATGCCCGCGATGGTCAGCACCGAGATGCCGAGCGAGATGACCACTTCCACCAACGTCATGCCCGCACGCCGCCGCCCTGCGCCGGAAGCAATTTTTTGATGTGACCACCTCGTTTTCAAAATTCAATTAAGAATGACCGACCCACAGAGCTTTGTCAGGCAACGCTACTAAAACTCTCCCGACTGGCAAAGCTAATACTCGGCCAGCAACGCAATCATTACCGCTCTGCCCAAGCGGGTAGCGGCGCGGAAAATTCCGCCAGCTGCTTCGTCAGCGGATGCGTGAAGGAAACTTTCCACGCATGTAGGCAGAGTGGCGCGGCGCTCACCTCCAAGGTCTGCGTGTCACCCACCTTGCCGTCGGCGAGATACGCCGTGTCGCCGCAGACCGGAAAGCCCAGATGCGCGCAGTGGATACGGATTTGATTCGTGCGCCCCGTCAACGGACGCGCCTCCAGCAACGCCGTGCCGTCGGCATTCATTTTCAGCACGCGAAATTCCGTCCGCGACTCCAAGCCGTTTTCCAAATCCACGGTGCGCGTGCCGAGCTTGCCAGCCTCGTCGGCAATGGGCGCAGCGCAGGAAAAAACTTCTTCGCGCGGCTGGCTTTGCACGCGGACGAGATAAACTTTTTTTACTTCGCCGCGCGCGAATTGCGGCTGCAACTGGCCGGCGAAATGTCGCGTGCGCGTGACGAGAACCACGCCCGTCGTGTTCGCATCCAGCCGATGCGCCGGGTGCGGCTTCTGCGGATAATAAACTTCATTGAGAATGTGCTGGAGCGTGTTGCGATAAAATCTTCCGCCCGCGTGCATCGGCAACGGCGCGGGTTTGTGCAACACGATAAGCGCCTCATCCTCGTGCAAAATTTCCAGGCGACCATCCACATCCGGCTCGGTGATGTTTGGAAACAGATGCAGGTAACGCTCGCCCGTGCGAACGATTTTTTCCGCCGCAACCACTTCGTGCTGCTCGTTCACGAGCAGTCCGCGCGCACATTCCGATGCCCAAAAGTCGGCGGGCAAGTGCGAGACAATCCGGCAAAGCGTGGCGAGCAACGTTTTCCCATCGCAGTCCGGCGGGACGTTGACGGGCTTGTGGTTCGTGCGCGGCACGCTGCCCGGTAGCGGCGTGATGACGCGCGCAATCGCCGCGTGCCGTTGTGCGATGTTCGCCGCCATCTGCTCGGCAGGCGTTTGAAAACAGAACGGGCAGGACTGGCCGGGAACATAGCGCGGGTCGCGTTGGCCATCCGCGCTCAACGGTGTTTGGCATCGAAAACATTGCGTCGCCTCCGTCTCCCGCAAACTTGGGTCGAGGCCAACGCGCTGGTCAAAGACGAAACATTCGCCGTCGTAATGCGCGCCGCCGCACTCCTCAAAATATTT
>JBEEMY010000191.1:0-5102 GCA_041192415.1 Verrucomicrobiota bacterium
GCCATTGGCAGCAAGCGCGTGACCTATGATTTCGCGCGGCAGATGACCGGCGCGACGGAAATCAAATGCAGCGAGTTCGGCGACAACATCATCGAGCATATGTGATGTAGTAGCCGACGTGAGTCGGCTCAAATCAATGTTCATAGCGAGGATTTAGCAAGAGCGAACTCACGTCCGCTGCTACGAGATAAAGAAAGCGGCGGTGGTCATCGCGACCACCGCCGTTTTGTTTTGCCGTTCGTCACGGCGGGAAACCGATGGCCAGCTTCACGGCGGAATATTCCGGGTGAATTTTTCCATCGCGGGTGCGGATAATCAAATCCGGTTCCGTCCACGTCTGGCCGCGAAACCATTCGGGCAAATCTTCCGCGCGCATTAGGCCGAACAACGCGACCAGCGCCGGATCACCTTCGCGGAAAACCACGGGGCGTTTGCGCACGATAACTAAACCAGCTTCGCGGGCGCCCGCTTCCACGCGCGCGAGCTGTGCAGGTTCGTGCGGAAAAACGCACGCGAAAAAACCGCCGGACGCGAGGTGCTTCGCGGCGGTGACGCAATAATCTTTCACCGTGCCGCGCAATTCAAAGCGGCAGGCGAGCTTTTGTGGGTGCTCGCTTTCCACGCCGTCGCCCAATGGAAAATACGGCGGGCTGCCGGTGATGAGGCCGAACTTTTCATCCGCGCGCAAAATGTTTTCAGCGCGGAAATCGCCTTCGCGGATTTCGTAGCGGTCAGTCAATCCGTTGTAGCGTGCGGATTTTTTGGCGAGCGCTACGCTTTCGCTTTGCGCCTCGACCGTCACAAATTTCACGCAAGGCAAACGCCACGCGGAAATCATCCCGACCGTGCCGATGCCACTGCCAAGATCAAGCGCGGTGCTGGCCGTCGGACACCAGGTCGTGCCATACCACGCGGTCAAAATATCGTCGGTGGAAAAGCGGTGGCCGTCGCGGAGTTGGAACAAACGGAAATGTCCGCTGATGGCGTCGAGCGTTTCGTGCGGCTCCACCGCTACGCCCGAAGCAAGTCCCGGCGGAATTGGCCCGGGCTTGGCCCAGCCTTTGAAATGCGTTTCAACTTGGTTCATGGTGCAATTGGAATCTGGTTGGTCAGCAGAATTTCGCCGCGCAACATTTTGCCAGCCTCGTTCGCGAGCCGCAGATACCAGTCGCTCGGCAAGGTCACGCCGTCGGCATCCAGCGGAACAAATGTTCCTTCGACGGGCAATTGCGCCTGCGTCGGTGCGAGCTTGAACATGGCTGTGCCTTCGTCCACTTCGTCAAACATCGCGCAGTAAATCATCGGGCAACCCGCGTTCACGGCGTTGAACGCCTGCCGCCAAAATAATTTCCCGGCGCGGCGCGGAATCTGGTTCGGCTTTCCCGCGTTGAGGTTGTGCCAGGAAAATCCGGGGAAAATCACCGGCATATAATCGCTACTGGCGTGACGCGCGGCGGCCAAGTCGGGAACGATGCATCGCTCGCGGTAGCTGTCCGCGCCGGCGTCATCGGCATACGCGCCGACGGTCCACGGGCTGATGATGTCAAATTGTTCAAACACGGATTGCCACGCCGGATCCTTGCGCCAGTCAATCGGCACGCCGCCGACCACCGTGCAGCCGGATGCCTTAAAAAATTCGATGACCGCGCGCGCTTGCTCCCGCGTGCCGGGGCGGTCGGCAAAACCAAACCCCCAGATGGCGACGACCGGTTTACCATTGTGCCGCAAGTAGCGCGGGCTGGCGGTGACGTGCTGTGTGCGCGTGAGAAAACTCCAGTCGTTCGTGAGCGCGCTGACGAGTGTTTCAGGACGCTGGCCGGAGATGTCATACATCATGGCGAACGTGCGCCCGTATTTTTCCGCACCTGCCTGCACATTTTCGGCGACGCGGTTTCGCAGCGCAAAAAATGCCGGGTCGGAAAGTTCGCTGGTGAAACGCTGGAGAAAAACGCCGTCCAGATTGTTTTCCTGCAGCCAGCGGAAATGGCGCAGCACCGTTTTTGGCGTGAAGGCGGAATAAACTTTCGCGGGCGAGCCGTCGGACAATTTGAGTTGCGTGGGAAATAATTCGTCCGCGTCCAGTTCGGAAACGTCCGGCCAGAAATCCACGGTCGCGTTGGTCGCCGTCGGATTATTTTTGCGGAACCAATGCACCCAGCGGTTCGGCGGTGAGCCATCGCCGGGGCAAGTGAACCAGCCTTGATAGCCCATGAGCAGCTTGTGATTCATCGTGGTCGCGTCAACCACTGGGTTTGCGGAAGAAGTGTTTTGCGCGGGCAGGCTGAAGCACAGGCCAAGAAAAATTACGGCGGTCGCGGCAAATTTTTTCCCGGCGGCGTTCACGGCGCGGATTTTTTTGCCGGGATGTTGAGCGGCTCGATGTGGACGAGCACGTCGTGGACGTTCGGCATGGCGGCGCGGACGGTGTCCTTCACCTGATGCGCGATTTGGTGCGAGCGCACCACGGTCATCTGCGGATCGACCTCGACGTGCATATCGGCAAAAAATTGGTAGCCCATTTTGCGGACGTGGCATTTCTCCACGTTCTCCACGCCGGGAACGGTCATGGCCGTTTTCGTGATTTGCTCAATCAGTTCGCGGTCAGGTGCGTGATCCATCAATTCATTCAGCGCCGGGCGCAGCAGCCGCCAGCCGTTGAAGGCGATGACGAACGCCGCGACGAACGCCGCCCAGTTGTCGGCGGCTTCGTAGCCTTTGCCGCCCATGAGCGCGATGGTGATGCCGATGAATTCCCCGCCCGAGGTGATGGCGTCGCTGCGATGATGCCACGCGTCGGTTTCAACCACCGAACTTTCGACGTGCGCGGATTCGTGCAGCACGAAGCGGAATAAAACTTCCTTCACCCCGATAACCCCGATGAGAATAATTAACGTCCACGCTGATGGCGCGACGCGTGGCTCAATGATTCCTTGCAACGAATGGAAGGCAATCAATCCCGCCGCGAGCAGCAGCATCACGGAGACAATCGCCGCTGCAATCGGTTCAGCCTTGCCGTGGCCGTAGGGATGGTCTTCATCCGGCGGCGTCTCGGCGACGACGAGGCCGCGCCAGACGATGATGGAACTGAAAATGTCCGCGAGCGATTCCACCGCGTCCGCGATGAGTGCCTGCGAATGACCAAAGATGCCCGCGAGAAATTTAGCGACGCTCAGCGCGACGTTCGCGGCGAGGCCGAGGAACGTGGCGCGCAAACTGCGTTGCAGGCGGGCGGTGGACATTAAGTTTTTAATTCTTAATTTTTAGTTTTCAGTTGAATCCAAAACCAGTGCGCTTTTGAGCGTAACTAAAAATTCAAAACTAAAAACCAAAAACTATGAAATCATGTGGCAGAACATCGCGTCGCGGAGCTTCGGCTCGAACCAGGTGCTCTTGGGCGGCATGATGCCGCCGGCATCGGCGATCTGCATGAGGTCTTCGATGCTTGTGGGGAACATCGAGAACGCGCAGGCGTATTCACCGCTGTTGACCAGCTTTTCCAATTCCGCCGTGCCACGGATGCCGCCGACGAAATTAATTTGTTTGCTCGTGCGCGGGTCATCAATGCCGAAGATCGGCGCGAGGACGTTTTTCTGGAGCAACGTGACGTCGAGCTTTTCAATCGGGTCGCTGACGTTCGTCAGCTTCGATTTGAAGGTGAGCGTGTGCCAGCGTTTGTTCATGAACAAACCGAGTTCATGCTTGCGCGTCGGCATGGCCGCGCCCATGCGGACGATGTTAAAAGTTTCTTCAAGCTTCTTGAGCAGTTCCAGCGGCGTGAGGCCGTTCAAATCTTTCAGCACGCGGTTGTAGGGCAGGATTTGCATCTGGTTGTGCGGAAAAATCACGGTGAGGAATTGCCCGCTATGACCTGCGCCGTTTCGGGATTGGAAAATGCGTCCCGCTGCCGCGCTGCGATGATGGCCATCGGCGATGTAAAGCGCCGGAATCTGCGCGAACTGGCCTTCGACAAATGAAATGTCATCCGCACCAGCGATGACCCACGAGGTGTGGCGCACGCCGTCTTTGCCGGTGAAATCCACGGCGGGAGCCTCGGCGGTTTTGCGCGAGACAAATTCATCAAATGCCGCGACAGCGCGATACGTCAGGAACACCGGGCCGGTCTGCGAGTTGAGCGCCTCGATGTGGCGCACGCGGTCGTCTTCTTTATCCACGCGGGTCAACTCGTGTTTCTTGATGATGTTCGCCAAGTATTCCGCGCAGCTTGCGGCGGCGACGAGGCCGACTTGCGCGTGACCGCCCATAATCTGCCGATACAAATAGAAGTTCGCCTTGTCATCCTGCTTGAGCGCGCCCTGGGCGATGAGCTTGGCAAAATTTTCTTTACCCTTCGCATAAACTTCCGATGAGTAAATGTCCGTAGTCGGCGGCAAATCAATCTCCGGCTTGCTGACGTGCAGGAAGCTCAACGGATTGCCGGCGGCCAGCGTGCGCGCCTCGTCCGACGACATCACGTCGTAGGGTAGCTCGCAAATTTGGGCGGCGAGTTCGGGTTTCGGGCGGAGAGCGGCAAACGGTTTTAGGGTAGACATAAAATGAGCGGAGAATTTACGGCAATAAGCAGCCAACGCACGAACAAATTGCAAGGACAGTGAAATTATTTTGAAAGCATTTTAATCCATGGAAAAAATTCAGGCCATTTTGAACAAGGTGGATGTGCTGCCGCCATCACCGTCGTTGCTGCCCAAGCTGCTGCCGTATCTTGGCGATGTGAACGCGAATTTTGACGAGGTGGTAAAACTTATTTCGTTCGACCAGGCACTCACCGCCAAGCTCCTGCAAATCTGCAACAGCGCGTTCTTTGGCCAGGACGAACCCATCGCCAGCGTGAACGAAGCCGTCAACCGCGTCGGCTATCAGGCGGTTTATTTGCTCACGGCGATGATCAATGGCAGCAGTTCATTTCCCGGTTCCGCAGTGGGTGGCCTTGATCCGGGCAAACTGTGGAAGCACAGCGTCGCCACCGCGTTCAATACCAAGTTTGTGGCCGAGTCCGTCGCGCTGGACGGCAATCTGCTCCTCACCGCCGGCTTGATGCACGACATCGGCAAACAGATTCTCACGCAGATTGGTTCGCCGCTGAA
>JBEEMY010000192.1:0-5062 GCA_041192415.1 Verrucomicrobiota bacterium
CAGAAAGCCGATGGTTGCAGACCCAGGTGCGGCATTGCCTGGCGTGCCGTTGCCTAGGATGTTGGTCAACGGGCTGTTGAAAACCAGAGTGCCCGCTCCAACTTTAACGAGCGATGCGTTGGCGGTCGGAGCCGTAATCTGGCCACCGTTGGTGATGACACTGGTGCCGACGTTGATGTAATGCGGATTGGCATTATTGACGGCCATGATCATCGGCAGATTCATCGTCTGCGGCACGCCTGAACTGTTGGTGATGCTGCCTTTGTTGGTGACGGCGTTGCCGGTCAGAACAAACGACCCTGCGCCCGCCGCGAACGTCCAGTTGGAAATCGTGCCAGTCGTGAGATTGTTCGTCGCGAGCAGGTTCACCGCGCCCGCAAACGTGAAGTTGGTGTTGAAATTATTCGCCGGCGCACCGTCCGGGTTCCAGTTGGCGGCGGCATTCCAGTTGCCGTTAGGCGTAGCCCCACCATCCCAAGTGAACGCGCTTTGCGCCATCGCCGAGTTGAGGCTGGCTAGAATGCCTGCAGCCGCGAACAAAGCGCGCAGCGGACGGTTTCGATTCGGGTTTCCAATGAGGATTGGGGTTTTCATAGTTTTCTTTATTAATTTGATTTTGGGTCGGGATGGGATGGTTCGTGGGGCGGGTGGGTCTTTGACTGGGTTCGATGATAATTGGCGGCCAAACTTAAGGTTTAACCGTGAAAATACGGATGCGGCATGATTCAGGCATGGTTCTTTTTTGGGTTGCAGGTGAGACGGTCACACGCACGCAATTCAACCGCAACCCATTTTTTGGTTAACTTGTAAAGCCGCATATTCCATTAGGTTTTATCGAATTTTTGCGGCGGACGGCATTCGCCGCCGTTCGGAAGTTGCGTTGTGAATGGCGCGACAACTAGAGCCGGTATGGCTGAATTTTTTAGACATGGCGGAATGGCGAACATTCTATCACCGGTGCAAAAATATGCTTGTCACCAGAATTGGAGAATCCGGCGCTCAGGGACTTGAGGCGACGCGGAAGCATGGCTTCTTGATACCGGAAACTTGCCTGCGAAGTCATGTGGCATGAAATGGCCACGGCTAAAAAAACAATCTCCGGGATTTCGGCTTCGTCCAAAATAATTTCCGCCCGGCACGACGTAAAAAGCGCCAGAACAATGACGCGTTCCTTCGTCGTCGGCAAAACGGGAGGCTCTGTCCCCGGGTTCACCTCCACCGTCTTTTCGCTCGCCTCATCCGAAATTAATTTTTATTTTTGGCCGATGACCCAACCGCCGCCCCAGCCGCAGAGATTTTTTTTAAGCGGCTGGATTTCGGTTTTTTTATTCGCGTGGCTCGCCGGCGTCACCAGTTCCCGTTGCGTCGCGGCTGAATCCGGCCATGTCGAATCCTCTCCGCTCCGTGTGTCCGGCAACGCTTCCCCCGGCTTCACCCCGCTGTCGCCGTCGGTGCTGGGCATCGCGTTCACCAACTTCGTCTCCAGCCAGACGCGTTCGCTCTACACTTTGATCCCAACTGGAATCGCAGCGGGCGATGTCGATGGCGACGGCTTGTGCGATTTGTATTTTTGTTCGAGCGATGGAAATAATGTTTTGTATCGCAACCTCGGCGACTGGAAATTTTCCGACATCACGACCAACGCGGGCGTCGCGTGTCCGGGACAACATTCCATTGCGGCGACGCTCGCCGACGTGAACGGCGACGGCACGCTTGATTTAATTGTGACGGCGCGTGGCGGACCGAACCGGCTTTTCATCAATGACGGCAAGGGAAAATTCACCGAAGACTTAACGTTTCCTGGACGCGAATCCAAACTCGCCAGCACGTCCATCGCCGTTGCCGATGTGGATGGCGATGGCGCGCTGGACATTTATATTTGCAACTACCGCAGCCGTTCCTATCTCGACGACCACATGGAAATCAGCCCGGAGTTGAGCAAGGAATGGGAGCGGGTGCACGACGGCAAGGAACTGTCGCCGCAATTCAAAGACCAATTCTATGCGCAAGGCGGCGCGCTTTACGAAAAGGGCGAGCCGGATGTTTTGTATTTGAACGACGGCCACGGCCATTTCAAAAAAGCCGGCGAAAATTATTTCACCATGCCGCCCGGTTCGCTCCCGCCCGGCCCGCTGGATGGTTCGGGTCTCGCCGCGCAGTTTCGCGATTTCAACGGCGACGGTTTTCCCGATCTTTACGTCTGCAATGATTTTCACACGCCCGACCGTTTTTGGTGGAACGATGGCAAAGGTCACTTCACGCTCGCGCCGCCGAACACGCTGCGGCATCAAAGTTTCGGCTCGATGGCCGTGGACGGCGCGGATGTGAACCTCGACGGTGCGCTGGATTTTTTTGTGGGCGATATGTTGAGCCGCGATTACTCGCGCCGTCAGCGGCAACGCGGCATCGCCGCGCCCGGCACGCCGCAGACGGATAATTACGGTTTGATTCCGCAATACACGCAGAACACTTTTTTTCTGAATCGAGGCGATAATACGTTCGCTGAAATCGCGCCGTTCTCCGGTCTGTCCGCGAGCGAGTGGACTTGGGGTGCGATTTTTTTTGACGCCGATTTTGACGGCTATCCTGACCTGCTGATTTCCTGCGGCAACTTGCAGGACTACATGGACGCCGACGCGATGGTTTCGCGCACCAAGCAGATGAAAAACATGAACGAGATGGAAGACTTTCGCCGAAACCTGCCCATTCTGAACGCGCGCTGCCAGTTGTTCCGCAACCTCGGCGATTTGCATTTCGAGGAAGTCGGCGAAAAATTTGGCATCCACGCCGAACGTCCGCACGGCGGCATGGTCGTTTGCGATTTGGATAATGACGGCGACAGCGACATCGTCATCAACAACGCCAACGGCCAGCCAGAAATCTATCGCAACGACAACACCGCGCCGCGCATCGAGGTGAAGCTGCATGGCCGCGCGCCGAACACGTTTGGCGTCGGCGCGAAGGTAAAATTGATTGGCAAAAAAACGCAGGAGCAGGAAATGATTTCCGGTGGGCGCTACGGTTCGGGCGGAGATTATGAATTGGTGTTTGCGGCGCGGGCGGATTGGTCGCCTTACAAATTGCAAGTGACGTGGCGCGATGGCCGCGTGACGGAAGTGGACAATGTTGAAGCCAATAAACTTTATGTCGTCGCGGAAACGAACACAACGGTTGCGCCGCAGAAAATTGTCAGCAAACCGAATCCGCTGTTTGAAGACGCGAGCGCGAAGTTGAACCACACAAACCGCGAAAATAATTTCAACGATTTTGAAGCGCAGCCGCTCTTGCCGAATCGCATGAGCCGGCTGGGGCCGGGCGCAAGCTGGTTCGACATTGACGGCGACGGTTTGGATGATTTGATTCTCGGCGCGTCGCGCGGAAGGTTGATCGGCATTTACAAAAATCTCGGCGATGGAAGTTTTGCGCCGTTCAATCCGGAAGAAAAGCAGTTGGGCGCACGGCTCGACCTCACGAGCGTGCTCGGTTACGGCAGCAAGGACGCGGGCGTTTCGCTCGTGATGGGCGTGTCGTCGTGGGAAGAACCCGCGCTCAAGGATGCGGCGCAATTTATGAGCCTGACGAAATCAAACACCTGGTCGTCCGGCCCGCACGTCTCGCGCGAAAAAAATTCCACCGGTCCGCTGGCACTCGCGGATGTGGATGGCGACGGTAATCTGGATTTCTTTATCGGCGGACGCGCGCGGTTCGGTCGCTATCCCGAAGCGGCGGACTCGATGATTATTGTCCATGACGCGCAAGGCCAGCTCACCGAAGCCACCGGCGAACCGGTGAAGGCGTTGAGCAAGCTGGGCATGGTCACGTCCGCCGTGTTCGCGGATTTGAACGGCGATGGCCGACCGGATTTGATTGTCGGCTGCGAGTGGGGCGCGATTCAAATTTTGATCAACAACGGCACGGGCTTGACGAACATGACGGCGGCGTGGGGTATGGATAAATTCACCGGTTGGTGGAACGGCATCGCGGTCGGAGATTTTGATGGCGACGGGCGAATTGATATCGCGGCGTCAAACTGGGGGCGAAACAGCAAATACGAAGGCGAATTTGACACGCAAAATCCGTTGCAACTTTTTTACGGCGACTTCAACGAAATGAATCGCGTCGAAATCGTCGAGGCGCACACCGATCCGTTCACGCACCAGCTTGTGCCGGAACGCGACCTGACTGCCAGCGCCGCCGCCGTGCCGTATATTCGTGGTAACACACCGACGTTCCAAAGTTTCGGCGACGCGGATCTCGCAAAAGTTTATGGCGAAAAAATCAAAACCGCCTCGGTCGTTGAGGCGCGTGAGTTGCGCTCAATGGTGTTTCTGAATCGCGGTGGAAAATTTGAAGCGAAGCCGCTGCCGGTAGAAGCGCAGTTCGCGACGGCGTTCGGTGTGAGCGTGGCGGATTTCGACGGCGATGGGAACGATGACATTTTTCTCGCGCAGAATTTTTTCTCGTCGCAAGCGGAGACGATGCGGAGTGACGCGGGCAGGGGATTATTGTTGCTCGGCGATGGTAAAGGAAATTTCCGCGTGACCAGCGGCGAGGAGTCGGGAATTAAAATTTACGGCGAGCAACGCGGCAGCGCGGTGTCGGATTATGACGGCGATGGCCGCGTGGATTTGGTGGTGGCGCAGTCCAACGACCAGACGAAGCTGCTGCACAATCGCCGCGCGAAACCGGGCTTGCGCGTGAAACTCGAAGGCGGCGCGGGGAATCCGCAGTGCGTGGGCGCAATTGTTAGCGCAAAAACTTCCGCCGGTCTTGGCCGCGCGCAAGTGGTGACGGCGGGTTCGGGCTACTGGTCGCAAAATTCCGCGACGCTTATCGTGACGAGTGCCTCGCCCATCACCGCGCTGCAAGTGCAATGGCCGGACGGCGTAACCACGGAGCAGACGGTTGCGACGGATGCAAAATCAGTGACGCTGCACCAGCAGAGCAAAACAAAGTGATAAATTTGTGATGACGTTCAAGCAATTTGTGGCGGGTAGGGCGCGTCGCTCCGCGCGCGCCGCTGTCTGGCACGAGAGCGTTCTGGTTCACGACGGCGCGCGCG
>JBEEMY010000193.1:0-9356 GCA_041192415.1 Verrucomicrobiota bacterium
TGGTGGACTGGAAGGAAGAACGCTTTCAGGAAATCCGCGACGAGATCGAGGATTTTCTGCCGAAGCTCGGAAATTTTCGCGACGTGAAATTCATCCCCATGAGCGCGCTGAACGGCGACAACGTCGTGGATCGCTCGACCAAAACGCCGTGGTATGAAGGCCCGGCGTTGTTGCATCATCTGGAAACCGTCCACATCGCGAGCGACTGGAATTTCAGCACGTTCCGTTTTCCTGTGCAGTGGGTCAACCGTCCGAACAATCCGACCGACCATGCGCTCCACGATTTTCGCGGCTTGAGCGGGCAGATTGCCAGCGGCGTGATTCGCAAAGGCCAGCAAGTCGTCGTGCTACCCGTCGGCATCAAGACCACGGTGAAAGACATCTGGAATTACGATCACTCAATGCCGGAAGCATTTTGTCCGCAGTCCGTCACGCTCTGTCTGGAACACGACATTGACATCAGCCGGGGCGACATGATTGTGGGGCTGGAAAATCTGCCGGGACGCAGCGCCGATTTGACCGCGCGCATTTGCTGGATGCACCTTCGCCCGTTGCAAGCGGGGAAAAAGTATTTCCTCAAACACGGCACGCAAACCGTGCAAGCCGTCGTGACGCAGATTGAAAATAAAATTAATTTCGACACGCTTGAAGCCGAACCCGCGCCCACCGCGCTGGCGATGAATGACATCGGCGGCATCCGCATTAAAACCGCCAAGCCGCTGGTGTTCGACGGTTATACCACGAACCGTTTAACCGGCTCCTTCATCCTGATCGAGCAAGGCACGAACGCGACGGTGGCGGCAGGAATGTTGTCCGCGCCCACGGAAGCGGTGAAGCCGGAATACACCGACTTCGACATCTGAAATTATTTCGCTGAAGAATTCAAGCCCGCCGCCCCGGCGGGCTTTTTCTTTTCTGATTTGATGCCCTGCTTGGAAAGGTAGTTGTTAATTTTGCCCTTGTAGCGTTGGAAGACTGCCGTCTTTTCCTCGGAACTGCCGCCGTCCATCGCGTCCTCGCGCGCCTCTTTAAGCAGCCGCAAAATCTCCGTCTTGTGTTCCTCCGCCAAATTCGGATACGCCGTCATGTAGCCGTTGAAAGTGAATTGCACCTTGCCGTAAGTCAGCTTGTCTTTCACCGACTCGATTTGATCCGACGAAAGATTTTCCGCGAGCGCGCCGAGAAATTTTTCATGTCGCGATTTCAGCGCCGCACGGATTTGCGCGGTGGCGTTCGTATCCGCTTTCGCCGCCTTCAACTTCGCATCATTCTCGTTGTGCCACGCGTTCAAAGCCCGATACTGCGTGATGATGGTGTCGTGAACTTTCGCCGACTTGTTGGTGTCGGTCAGCGCGAGGACTTTCAGGATGTCCGTCGTGCGGCCTTCGATGGCGGCGGTGTATTTCGCCTCAACTTGTTCTGGCGTGGAATTAGTTTCAGCGGCAAAACTGGAAATAGCCAGCGATGCGATGGTAAGAATGAGGAAGGTTGTTTTCATGAGCGTCAATTAGCGTGGATTAGCGGTTAAAAGTCCGTCCAAAATGTTGCGCGGAACGCGGAAGGCCGTGCCGTGCTTGTGCTCCGGCGGAAATGAAACCGCCTTCGTCGCGTCGGTAAAAGTTTTGAAATCGCGCGTCTGCATCGCTGCGTAAATTTTCTCGCGGTAAGCATCGAAATAAATCAGCCAGTCGTCGCGGACTTTCAGCGCGCACGGGCCTTCGGTGAACTTTTGCGTGAACGGCTCGGATTCATTTTGCCATGGTCCCAGTGGCGAATCAGCGAACGCCACGCGCAGGTTCAGGTTCGGGCGCGAGTTGTCTTTGTTCAGCAACACGAATCGTTTTCCATCCTGTAAAATAAAGCCGTCAATCACACTGAAGCCAGGCTCGAAAAATAATTTCGCGGGCGTGAACGTCTCGAAGTCGCGCGTCGTGGTGAAATACAGCCGGTGGTTATTGTCAGGCTTCTCCTGAAAGTCAGGGAAGCGCCCAGGAATCGTGGAAGCCCACACGATAATGTAGGAGCCGAGGTGAGGAGGCTCCGACTGATTGCCGATTGCCGATTGCCGATTGCCGATTTTAGTTTGAGCCTCCTCACGTCGGCTGCTACGAAAATCAGAGTAAAAAATTTCCGGCGCCCAGACATTCACCGTCGTCGGCTCATTGGTCATCACCGGAATAAATTTTTGTTCCGACCAGTGGATCAAATCGCGTGAACTCGCATAGCCAAAACCTTGGTCGCCGTGCCAGGCGCTCGTCCACACGAGCTGAAACGTCCCGTCCGGCCCGCGTGTGATGCTGGGGTCGCGGAATTGTTTACTCGCGCCGACGTTCGCTTCGAGAAAAGTTCCTGGCACATTCGTCCAGTGATAGCCGTCATCGCTGTAAAGAAAGCGCAGAAATTTTTGATCGCCGTCGCGGAATGAGGTGAACAGAAACGCCTCACCACGACCGGCAGTGGAACGCGAAATCGCACAGGAGGCGCACGACAAGGCGAGCAGCACGGGCAAAAGCCATTGAAACATCAGGCGAGGCATTGGCTCATGCTAGTTTTTTCTTGGCGGAAGCAGAATGAATTTTTTGCCGAATCAGTTTGGAATTGTGACAGCGACGGCGGCTTCACGGCAGCGGCGGGCCGACTTTGATGCGGTAATACTGCGCCGGAAGATTTCCCGGATTGGTGGTCCAACTGAACGGCATGGCCGACGGATTGGTGATGAGCAGCGTGCTCCAGTCCTGCAAATTGCTGGAGCCTTGCACCGCATAATCAGGGCCGGCCTGCCCACTCACGCTGAACCCAATCTGCCCGACCGGCAGCGAGGGCGCGGTCAAGGCCGGTCGCGTGAGCGGATTGACGGTGACGTTGAAATTTTGGGTCGCGCTCAAGTTGGGCGAGCCGTTGTCGGTGACGACGATGCGGACGGGGTTCGTGCTGTCCGCCTGCGTGACGAGCGGACGCCAGTTGAAGATGCCATTGCTCGCGCCCAGCGTCGCGTTGGTCGGCGCAATGGGCAGGCTGAAATTCAAAGTCTGCACTGACGCCTGCGCATCCGTGGCGACATTGGTGATGAGCAGGTTCACGCCGACATTGAGAGTGCGGTCGGCAGCCGAAGTGGAAAATACCGGCGCAGTATTCGGTGCATTAGTCGGAGCCAGATGAATGCCGATGGTGTTCGTGTAAGCGAACGCCGTGTTGTCCGTGACTTTGAAAGTGAAACTGCCGAGCGCGTTGGTGGTGCTGACATTGGTGAAAATCACGGTTCGACCGCTCAAGCCGGCTGTGCCGGTCGTCACACCGAGGAGAACGAACGCGGGCGAAAGGCTGGCGTTCGTGAAGCCGCGCGCGAACTGGTTCAGATCCACAATGAGCGGCGTGCCGTTGGTGCAGTCGAAGTGCGGCGCCGCGAGCCAGTTTAAGTAACGATCCAATTCCGTGTAGCCGTCGCCAACTAGGTCGGCATTGGCATCAGAAAAATTTCCGGCTGGAGAATTTGGATTCAACCCCTTAATCGTTTCCCACCAGTCGGGCATTCCGTCGTGGTCGGAATCCGCTGGCACGTTGGCGGTCGCGTAAGGTGCCCATGGAAAGTTCGGCGAATAATTCGGGGCCGACGGATTGTTTGTGTAATCCTTCACGTCTGTCTGCGAATCAATGAGACCGGCATAGTCAGTCCCCCGGTCTTCGGGCGCTTGCAAAATTCCGTTGATGGTATAGTTCGGGCCGTTGGTTCCGATGTAATGCGTCGTGCCGTCCAGCGCCTCGCCGATGACGCGGCGGTCAATCAAGTCCTGCGCGGGCAGATTGCAGCCGGCATCGGAGAGCACCAGCTTGTAGGCATTGGACGCCGTCTGCGACGTGACATAGGAAGGATAAATTTCCGCGTTGGTGATCGCCGATAAAACCTGATTCGTGGTTGCGTAATTGGTGCCATTGCCGACGGGAACCGCGAGGCCGATGCTCCAGTTGTTTGTCTGATAATTTTTCCCCTCCATCACATTGCCGACCATGTAATAGGCGGGCTTGGTCGCGTTGTTCGTGTTGATTGGATCCAGCCGCAGCAACCAATTCGCGTAGGGGTTAGACGGAAACGGCTTGTAATAATTGCTGACGTAATTTACCCGCGCCGCGCCGCCGTCGGTCGTGCGTCCGGTCCAGTTATATACCACGTTGTTGCGGATGTCCAAGGAGCCGGCGTAGCGCACACTGTTGTCATAGCCACCCGCCAGCGACCAATTGCGGTCCGTGGAATGGGCGATGAGGTTATGATGGTAGCTACCGATTTCACCACTGATGGATGCGCCGAAAGCGTGCGCCTGATAGCAGTTCGTGCAGCCGGTTTGGGAGCGTTTTGAATCGTTGTAATGATAAGAAAAACGGAGCGGTTCGGAGATGATGTTCTTACGAACAATGGTCAACAATCGCGTGCGTCGCCGAACCCAGACTCATGGCGTCCATGGATTGCTGCGCGCCGTCGCCGGTGCGGAAACGCAGGAACCGCATGATGACGTCGTTCGGCCCGCTCATGCCCGCGCGCCAGTCGGCGAGGCAGATGCCGTCGCCCGGCGCGGTCTGGCCGGCAATCGTCACATAGCCGTTGCCGATGATGCACGGCGACTGCAAATGAATCAGCCCGGAAACTCTGAACACGATGGTGCGCGCGCCGTTGGTTTCGATGGCCGCGCGATAACTTCCCGGCCCGCTGTCGTTGAGATTGGTGACTTCAATGACCACGCCGCCGCGACCGCCGCGCGCGAACCGGCCATAACCTTCCGCACCGGGAAACGCCAGATGCCGTGGCCGGAACGTCCAGACATTTCCTTTGGTGGCATTGCTGATGGAATCAATTTCATCCACGCGCCAGTAGTAGGTCAAAAAGCTGTTGATGCCACTCACCGGGTAGTTGGCGCCAATTTGGTTCCCTTTAAATTCCGGCGAAGCGGGTGTGGCGTTCTTCACGGCGGTTTGATTCGTTCCAAAATAAACGTCGTGCGAAACCGCATTGCTCGCGAGCGCGGGGCTCCACTTGAGCGTCAGGCTGCCGGTGTCCGCATCCGCGTGTTCATCGCGGTCGAACGGCGATGGCGAGTTCGCAATGCGGGCGGTGTTGGGCGTATCAATCTCGAAACCATTCAGCACGACATTCTTGGTGGCCGCCGCCGAATTCGTGTCGGCGGCAAACAGAATCGTCGTCACGTCGTTGCTCGAAGCGGTGGTGAAGTTGAGATAGACCGTCGGCGTGGAAAGATCGTTCGTGCGGATTGAAGGCGTGACGCTGGTGACATAGGCCGCATTGAGATAGACCTTAATTGGCGCCATCGAAATGAGCGCCACCGGAGAATCACCCGCGTTGTGAAACGTCAGCAACGAGTGATCGCCAGCGGCCAGACCGGTGATGGTCATCTGAATTTGTCCGCCAAGATTCGTCACTGCCGGATTCACGGTGACGCCATCGCTCGCCAGCTTCCACCCTTCCGTGGACGCAACCGAGTTGTAGGTGTAAGTGATGCCCGTGCCGCCCGCGCTTTGCGCCGCCGCCGTCATGGCCAGAGAAACGGTGACATTCTCGCCGGTGTTGGTAAGCGCAAAAGTTTGGGTGATTGGCGTCGTCCCGCTGCTGGAAGTGCCGCTGGCGTTGGTGAACCACTGGAGGTAGCCCGTGGCCGTGGTGCTCGGAGTGTTTTTGCTGTCACGATTGATGTCCACCTTCAGCTCGCCCGCATGGGCAACCAGCCTGACCAGAACCAAAAAGCAAATAACGCGTGTCCAGATGTTCATGAAATTTGAATGAAGGTAACACTTTTGCCGATGAAGCGGATTATGAATTTCTGCGAAATGCCTTGAGAAAACTGCGCCGCTAGCTTTGCGTTATCGGCGGTTAATTCCTCGGCAGCCACACGCTCATCTCGCCCGCGCCGCGATTCTGCCACACGGCATACGGAATGAACTTCACGCTGTTGGTTTGAAATTTTTCTGGCTGCACTTCGCGGTAAAGTTTCCCGCTCCAATCATCCCCTGCCCGCGTCAAAATTTTTCCATCCAGCACCGCCACGCCGCCAAGCAAACGTCCGTCGAAGCGCGCCCGCAGGTCAATGTCCGCCGGAATCCGCACATCCGAAATTTTCACACCGCGCGGCAAGTCCAGTGACTCTAGGCAATACACCACCGGCCCGCGCTGCACCGCGACTTGATTCAAATCTTCTTCGACGAGCGGGTTCGCCTCCATCAACCGCACCGGCATCGGCAAATCCAAATCCACAAAATCACCGGCCTGCCACGCGCGGCGGATTGCCACATAACCTGTAGGAGCCGACGTGAGGAGGCTCTGACTGAATTCCGGCTGGTTGTTGAGCCGCACCGTGACACCCTCGGCCCAGCCTGGAATCCGCAGCTTCAGCGCGAATTCCTTTTTACCACACCCTAGAATCTTTATCCGCACGCGCCCGCTCCACGGAAATTCCGTTTCCTGCGCGAGTTTTATTTTTTCACCGGCCAGTTCCGTGGCCAGAGAATTGCCACCGTAAAGATTCACCCAAATCGCATCCGCCGATTTTGCGTAAGCGTAGCCAGCCGATTCTGCAATCGTCCGCACCAGATTCGGCGGACAGCAAAACGAACTCACGAATGGCACGCGCGTCCGCGACCAGCGCAACTCCATCGGCATTGGGTCGGTTACGCGCAGTGGGTTTGTGTAGAAAAAATTTGTTCCATCCAGCGCCACGCCAGACAGAATTGCATTGTAAAACTCCAGCTCCACCACGTCCACGAACTTCGCCTCACCGGTCGCCAGAAACATCCGCCAGTTCCAGAGCGCGTTGCCGATGTTCGCGCACGTTTCGTTGTGCGCGGTCGTGTTCGGCAGTTGAAAATTTCGCCCGTAGGATTGATGCACCTTGGTGATGCCCGACTGATAACTCGCACCGTCCGGCGACGCGCCGTCGTAAAGCGCACCGCAGCCGCCCGTGATATACATTTTTTCCGCGACCACATTCGTCCAGATCGCTGCGAGCGGTTTCCAAAGATTCGTGTCGCCCGTTTCGAGAAACAAATCCGCCGCGCCCGCGTAAAGATAATTTGCCCGCACCGCGTGGCCTTCTGCATCTGTTTGTTTTGCGAATGGAATCCGATCCTGATTGTCCGGCGCGCCGTCCTTCACCATGTCCCGCATCGCGAGAAATTTTTTCCCCAACTCCAGATAGCGCGGCTCGCCCGTGGCGCGATACAAATCCAAGATGCCCATGTAGTGCGACGCGCAGACGTTGTGCAACGCCAGTTCCGGCGTAGGTTTCTCAAAAAATTTATCCAGACAATCCGCCGCCTTGCGCGCGATGCTCAAAAAATTAGTTTTGCCCGTGACGCGATAATGCACGCTCGCCGCCGTAAGTAACTGCCCCATGTTATAGACCTCCCAATGACCACGATCGCTGAACGGCGCGACCTTGGAGTTCGTTTCCGTCTGATGCCATTGCACCCAAGTGTCAAGGTAGCCGTTCGTCCGCTGCGCCTGCGCGATGACCGCGATGATGTCGTCCAAACTTTTTTGCAAAGCCGCGTCGTTCGTGACCGCCAGCGTCGCGCTCGCGCCTTCGAGAAATTTGTAAAAATCGCCGTCGTTAAAATTCGCCCCGCGCACGCGGCCTTCCTTGAGCCCCGCCACGATTTCAAAGTTGCGGAGGAACTGCGTATAATTCGTCCCCGTCATCAGCCGCGCCATGCTGGGAACCATCTGTGTGCGACACAACTCAAAGCGGTCAAAGAAAAACCCGTCCGTCCAGCGAACTTCATCTAGCCCGACGGTGCGAACTTGCGCGAACGGACTTGCCGCCGGTTCACTGGCGAACACTGGCGCAACCATCGCCATCAAAATCAAAAAGAAAAAATGTTTCATTGCGGCTCGGCGATTTCAGGATTTATTTTGCGATCCAGTTTTGGCGTGTTTGTTTCCAGCAAGACCGGTTTTCCCGCCGCCACGTCCGCGCGGAAATCGTCCAGTTCTTTTTGGTAAAGCGGCAGCACCTGCGTCCAATGGTAGTTCGTGCCCACGCCTTTCACCGCGCCGATGAAAGGGATTTTTCGATGGCTGGTCTGCATGGAGTTGGCGAAGTGATAGCTGTCTTGCGTGAACCGGGCGAGCCGTTTGTATATTTCGACACTCAAACTCAAGTTGGTTACTGCGCTCGTCAAGCTCGACGCGTTCGTTGCGCCTCGCTGCGAAAGCACCGCCTCCGCCGCCTGCACTTTCACGGCAAAGAACACCGCCAGATCGGCGAGGCAAATCGAATCATTGAGCAGTCGGTCAAACTCCTCACGGTTGCGGGTGACGCGCGGCTGGGCATCCGCGAGCTTGCCTTGCGCCGCCATTGCAAACACACACGCGGCGTGAATGACCGACTCCGGCGTCTCGCCGATATGCGGCTCATGATTCCATTCTTTGCGGATATATTCATCCAGCCGCTCGCCCGGCGGCGCTTGCGACAGCCATAAATCTTCAATCGCGCCATACTTTTGTGGGTTCACCAATTGATCCAGCGTCATGCCCAGCGACAGCGTTTGGCGATTGCCTTCCGTGATTCCAAAACGACGAATCAGCATCGGCGCAACTTCGCCATCGGCATTGTAAGCATCGAGAATTTTTCCGGCGGCATTTGTATCGCAGCCATAAAAATCTCCGAGACGCCCAACCCAATACACGCGGTCTTCATTCGTGTTCACATCAGGATTCCACGCATAGCGCGCCCAAGCCTCAAACCAAATCCAGTCGCGCTCCCATTGCTTGAGCGGCGGATCGGCGATGTCCGGCGAATAAGGCCAGCTCCAATACGCCAGCGGATACAAATGCAGTCCGCTGGCACCGAGCTGGTCGCGCGATGCCAACACAGATTTGCGGATGAACTCCGTCGCGCCATAACGGAACGGTTCAAGATTGGAGAGGATGTGGACGTTCACCAAGTGCGGCCCCAGCTTCGCCATGTTGCGATGCGTCTCCGCTGACTTGCCGCGCGGTTCGTAGGTGGTGAGCGATTCGCCGTTGTATTTTGTTTCCGTGAACAAGTTGGAATACACCATGAAACACGCGGGCATGATGGCCTCGGGATTCATCGCGTGCGTGCGGATAACCACGGGCGGCTGCACTTTCAGACCGGCGGCTTTCATTCCGTCCAATACGCCCGGCAGAATTGTTTGCGTCGCCCACTCGACTTGATTGCTCGTGCCTTGCAACGCTTCGCCAAGGCAGACCATCAGGCCGACGTTCGGAAATTCCTTCACGAATTCCGCGATGGACTTGCGCGTGTAATCCGCGACGAGCGGCGTCGGCGCGGAAAGCTGTGTGGAAATTCCATTCGTCTCCGCAAACGGTT
>JBEEMY010000194.1:0-5030 GCA_041192415.1 Verrucomicrobiota bacterium
GAATCCTTCGGTTCCTTTTCCTTTTGCATCACCACGGTGTGTCCGCCGGGCTTGTTGCCGGACAAATCGCGGCCAAAAAGTTTTAGCGATGAGGGCATCTTGTCTGCTTCCGCGCTGTTGGCCGGATTGCCGTAAAACCAGCCGCGCGTCCAGACCGGCATCTCCGGGTCAACCTCCACCGAGCCTTGCACCTCATGCCACCACTCGCTTTTTTTCAGTTCCTTGGTCTGCGTGTCCGCCACCGAGTCCGCCGTGCTTTTATCAAAAAACTTTGACTGGGCATCGTTGTAATTTTGGGTAAAGCGATTCCCGTAATTCCACGCCACATAACGGTCGGCCACCAGCAGTTTTTGTTTTTCGTAAATCAACTGACCCGACCACATGATGCCGCCGATCAACGCCATGAAGATAGGCAGCGCAATTACTGTCTCCATCAGCACGCTGCCGCGCTCGGACTGGTCGGCTGAAATCTTTTTGATGCGGCAATTCATGGTCGTTACTTCAAACTATTTGCTCACAGATTTATAATTTGAGTCGCGCTTGTAGGCTGCACTGCTGCTGTTGTTGCCTTGAGAAAACCCAGCGGCATTTGCGCTTGGCATTTTTTCAGCCACCAAAGCCAGCGCCAGCAAAACCAAAATCCATTTCAATTTCTTTCTCACGGTGGTTCAGTGTAAAAAATTTCCTGAAGGCGCACTGCCGCCAGCCTGTCCACCGAGCGACGTTCCGCCCGCGCCTTTTTGATCCAGCTTCTGCCACGTCGAGGAATTCCAGACGCCTTGGACATCCGTTAGCCACGGCAGCGGAATCAACTCGCCATCCCAGTCCCACTGCGAAAGATTTTTTTCGCCGTCAATCCAGTTGCCGGAATCTTTCGTCCAGTATTCACCGTCGCCGCCGCCATCGCGATAGCCCGCGCGCGACGAGGCCGCCGCCCAAGTGTAGGGCGTGCCGCCGCCGGTGGCCGTAGGATTGAAAAAGCCATACATCCCCGGCGTGGAATTATTGCCGAGCATGAACAGCAGCGGGTTGGCTTGTTTGCGGGCGACCCCGACGACGATACCGCCCTTGCGGTCAAAAAAATCTTTGGTGAGAATTTGCGCCTTAATCTTTTCCGTCTCGTAATAATCCTGCGAATGACCGCCCCAGTTCTTGGCCTTTTCGCCCGTCACGATGTCATCGGAATCCTGACCGATGACCTGACCTTTGTAATACTGGATGACACAGCACGGATTGTTATTGCAGGCCTGAAAGCGAAAGCCCGACCAGCGCCATTCCGCGCGCAGCGAACTGCCTTGCTGCTCGTAATCGCGCTGGATGCCGTCGTTGCCATTCTTCAATTTGAACCAGACATCCACGCCGTCCTCAAAAACTTGGGACGCGGTTTGCGGGTTGTCGAAAAATTTCAGCAGGCGCTTCTCGTCGTCTAGCGTTTTGAAATAGCCAGACGCATCTTCCGCTTTGATGGAGTAAAGAAAATCATTCGCATCCGGTGTGCCCGTGTTTTGCGAGACGACTTCCTGCACGACATCTTCCAAGTGCGACTTAAGTTTCTCGACGATCTTGGATTCCATGTCGTTCATGTCCTTGATGGCTTTGCGGCTGTCATCAATCGTCTGCTTGATTTTCTGCCGCTTCGAACCGCCCGACCACATGTTTTCCAAAGTGCTGATGCTTTTCATCTGGCTCTGGTTGATGAACACCTGACCTTGCGAACCGTAGCCGACCCAATACTGCGGGCAGTTGCCTTGATGCACCCACATACTTACATCCTGATCGCGCTCCTTAAATTTTTTGATCGTCCATTCCAACCACACGTCCACGTCGTAATCCATCACCGCGCGGCCCATTGTAACGTGCGTCCAAGCCAGCGCCTTGTTGATGGCGGCGACGCGGCTCAAGGCATCCGCCTGCACGACCCCGGCAGAATACGCAGCAGCATCGGCGGCGTTTTGCAGCTCGATACGTTGACGGATGTTTTCGCCCACGCCATAAACCGAGCAGGCGATGACGAACAGTGAGAGAAACACGACGACCGTGAACGCGAACACCACGCCGCTTTCGTCGCGCGCGAGGCGGCGACAGACGGCGTTGAGTTGCGCGAGCAAATTCATGTTCAAAAGCCCGCGTCCACCATGGTCTTGTAGGGTTTGGGCAGCACGACTTTTTCTTCCAACTGAATGGTCGGGTAGCCAAGGTCATCGATGTCTTTGCCGAACTTGGAAGACCACGGCGATTTTTCATCCCACGGGTTCATGCCCCACGCGATGATCTGCCCCACGATGGGCGTGACGAGGGAAAGCGTGTAAGTGTGCGTGGCCGTGACATTCCAACTGGACGTGTCTATCTGGGTGGAATTGCGGTCGCCGGATTTTGCGTTCCAAGTTTGGCGGAGCAGTTCGCAGACTTGCTTGGCGGCCTTGGCGGGCGCGTCGCTGTTGCTGCCGTCTTTGCAAACCAGCGAAGTGCGGGCGGCGCAAAATGCGCCGTAGTGCGCCACCATCCGCGCAATCCAGATTTCCGAAAACTGGATGCAGGCGAACATCAGCACCAGCACCAGCGGAAAGCCGATGACAAATTCCAGCATCACTGAGCCGGAATCATCCGCGCGCATTTTTTTTTGCGGCGGGAAAACTCCGGCGGACGTGATGTTGGGGCAATGATTCATTGTGGTCTGACCAACAGGGCGAGCAGCAATCCGGCGCTGATGGCGAGCGCGAACGGAACTCTCACCTTCGCACTTTCTTTGGGCGGCAAGACGGCGGCTCCGGCCTGGCGGTCGTAGCGCCAGTCCACCGCGCAACGCAGGTAATGTTTCAATCGGTTTCCTTCCACCTTGTTCAGCGCCAGCATCACGACCGCTAGCACCAATCCGGCGAGCGACATATACCAGAGCAAAAACAAGACTCGGCTCCAGCCGACAATTGCTCCGGCGGTGAACAGCATCTTCACATCGCCGCCGCCCGCACCGCGCATCAGGAATGGGAGCAATAAAAACGCTCCCGCTGTCGCGCCTGCGGCCAACGCATCGGTGATGCCCGCCCAACCGCCAAATCCACCGCGAATTACCAGCACCACCGCCGCGCCACCAATGGTCAGGGAATTCGGCAAGGTTCGGGTGCGTAGATCACAGACCGATAACGCCAAGGCCCAAACCCCGGCCAAGACTGTGACCCAGTCGAACATTATTTGTTCGCGTCGTTTGCGCCCGCGCCGCCGGCAATGTCTTTCCGCGCCTTCTCGCTGTCAGTTTTCGCCTTGTCAGCGCTGTCTTGATTGGCCTTGGCGTCAGTCTTGGCGCTGTCGGTTTGGCCGGTGGTGGCGTGAGTCATGGTCGTGAAGCTGCCGACGATGCCTTTGCCGAAGAAGATCGCCGCGAGCGTCGCCGCCGCCGCAATCAACACGCCGAGGATGACGTATTCCATCATCACCGCGCCCGTGCGGTCACCGGCCAGACGGCAGAACGTGCGTCCGAGCCAGGTGCGTTTGGCGATCCGAATTTTGCTGGAGTGGTTTATTTTCATAGGTGTTTTCTGGTTTGTGTTTTGGTTAGCTGCGGTTGGAAAATTTTAAGAAGTTCACGGAACGGGCTGGCTGACACCGCTGACGATGTGCTGATAGGCATCGTGAAAGGCATTGCCCACCGCGCCAAAATTATTCTGATAGTCACCAGCGGGATTAAACATCGCCCCTGAAAATGCCACGAGCGGCAACACGATGCAAACGAGCAGAATGACATATTCCATGAGGATATCACCGCGGGAAGTGCGGGCTGAAGGCGGCTGGAACAATTTTCCAAGCCGATTCCTGACACCATGATGGTTGCCGATTTTCATGCCGTAGTTTATGTGCTGGCCACCTCGCAGTTGGCCTTAAAAATTTACCGCAAACGTCTCCGAACAACTGTCGAATCATCGGGCTTTCCGATTCAAACTTGCAAGCCTAATGTTCGGGGTTTTCATGTGTCGAATCAAGTCGCGGTGCTTCCCCGCGCTGCCAAAGATGATGTTTGTTTTCAGCCGGTCTTTTTGTAATGTCAGTCCAAGATGTCAACCGCGAGCCCGACATATTTTGAATCGGCAGAAGCGACCGACGTGGGCCGGAAGCGGAAGAACAACGAGGACGCCTGCCTGCGCCTGCCGCAGAACGGCGTCTATTGCGTGGCGGATGGTATGGGCGGACAGGCGGGCGGCGACCTCGCCAGCCAAGCCATCGTCGCTGGTCTTCAAGAAATCTTCAAAAAAAATTCTCCGACGGACGACGATTCATTAGCCCAGCGGCTGACGCTGTTTCGCACCGGCGTGAACCAAGCGAGCCAGTGGATCAAAAAGTTTTCCGATGAAAAGGCTATCGGCCAGATGGGTTCCACCGTGGTCGGGCTGATGGTTGACCCGAAAAATCCCCGCTGCGCCGCCAGTCTTCATGCGGGTGACAGCCGCCTCTACCGCTTTCGCGCGGGCGAGCTGCGGCAAATCACCGCCGATCATTCCGCCGTGGCGATGCTGGCGGCAAAACTGGGGCGCTCGCCGGAATCGCTCCCGGCAAAATTTCAAAACGATTTGTTGCGCGCTGTCGGGCTAACCGAGTCAGTCGAGTTGGACAAAAATTCCCTCGAAGTTGCGAGCGGCGATTTATTTCTGCTTTGCTCCGATGGCCTGACGAAGATGTTGAAGGATGAAGAAATTAAACAACGTCTCCTGACGGGTTTGGAAACTCCGTTGGCGGCACTCGCGCAGCAACTCATTGATGCCGCTAACGAAGCCGGTGGTCGCGACAACGTGACGGTGATGCTCGTCAAAGCTGGCGAACTTCCGCCCGCCCCCGCCAACTGGTCGTCCGAAACCGACGACGATGAGGACGCGATGACCGCGCTCGCACCCACGGTCGTTTTTGCGGACGAGGAAACTTTCGCCCCCGCGCAACCCGATGCCGCTGACATCCACGGCGAAACCCCGCAGACGGAAAATCCTGCCGCGATAAAGTTTTTCCCTCCGGACAAATCGCCAGCAGCCAGCCCGCCACCGGTGCGC
>JBEEMY010000195.1:0-6104 GCA_041192415.1 Verrucomicrobiota bacterium
ACCTGCGCGGCGAGTGCGTCGGAGAGATAATCGCCATTGAGATTCAGCGTGGCGATGACTTCAAAATCCGTCGGGCGCGTGAGCACTTGTTGGAGCGTGATGTCGGCTATGCTGTCTTTGAACGTGATGCCTGCGCCGCGTTTGCCTTCGGGAATTTTGCACCACGGGCCGCCGTCAATGAGTTCCGCGCCGTATTCTTCGCGCGCGAGTTGGTAGCCCCACTGCATGAACGCGCCTTCGGTGTATTTCATGATGTTGCCCTTGTGGACGAACGTCAGCGATTTTTTATTCTGCGCGATGGCGTATTCGATGGCCGAACGCACGAGGCGTTGCGTGCCGGTTTTGGAAACGGGCTTGATGCCGATGCCGACCAACTCCGGGGACTCCGCGCCAAAACGAATTTTCTTAAACTCCTTCGGAAAATTCGTCTTGATGAACTCAAGGGTTTTCATCGCCATTTCCTTGCCCGCCTCGAAATCAATTCCCGCGTAAATGTCTTCGGTGTTCTCGCGGAAGATAACCATGTTGACCTTCTCCGGATGCTTCACGGGCGAGGGCACACCGGTGAACCATTGCACGGGACGCAAGCAGACGTAGAGATCGAGCATCTGGCGGAGCGCGACGTTGAGCGAGCGGATGCCGCCGCCGGTCGGCGTGGTGAGCGGGCCTTTGATGCCGACGAGAAATTCTTTGAACGCCTCAACCGTGTCATCCGGCAACCAGTTGTTGTGCTGCTTGAACGAGGCTTCGCCGGCGGAGACTTCCATCCACGCAATTTTCTTTTTGCCACCGTAAGCCTTGGCCACGGCGGAATCCATCACGCGCACGCTCGCCGCCCAGATGTCGGGGCCGGTGCCGTCGCCACGGATGAAGGGGATGATGGGATGGTTGGGGACGTTGAGTTTGCCACCGCTGATGGAAATTTTTTCGCCAGCGGGAACGGTGCAGGTCGTATATGCCATAGTCTTTTATTTAATTTTGCAAAATGCTACGCAAACTCAAAAAATCCTGCGAGCAGGAAATCATGGGAAGTTTTGGAGCGATGCCGTTGATGCAAGTAGCCGTGCCCGTTGGAGTGCGCCGCTAGAGGTGGTGTTTTTCGCGCTGCGACAAACCCGTCGCCGCTTGTCCCGCCGTAAACGGATGAAGGCGGAAGCGCAGCGCCCGCCGTGCTCGCGCCCGTCGCGGCAGGTCAGGCGACGGAAGCGTTCGCGCACCTGAAAATGTTCGCGCCATAAAGTGACCGCTGCGCGGTCAATGTCTGGTCGCAGCGCGACCAGACCCACCGCCCGCACATACTCCCGGTAAATTTCACACCGATGCTTGCCGCCTTTTCTGGCGCTGCTAATCTTCCGCCGCCATGCCCCGCGAAACCGCCGCCGCTAAAAAAGAACGCGCGCAAAAAATCTGCGCCGCGCTCGCGCAGACATATCCGACGGCGCATTGCGAATTGAATTTTTCCAATCCGTTGCAACTGCTCATCGCCACGATTCTCTCCGCGCAATGCACGGACAAGCGCGTGAACATCGTCACGGCGGAGCTGTTCAAAAAGTTTCGCACTGCCAAAGATTTTGCGAACGCACCGCTCGCGGACATCGAAGAAGCGGTGAAGTCCACCGGCTTTTTCCGCAACAAGGCGAAGAACATCCAAGCCTGCTGCGCTGCGCTTGTGAAAAAATTCAACGGCGAAGTGCCGCGCACGATGGATGAATTGCACGCGCTCGCTGGAGTCGGACGCAAGACCGCGAACGTGGTTCTGGGAAATGCGTTCGACATCAACATCGGTGTGGTCGTGGACACCCACGTCACACGGCTGGCCAACCGGCTTGGTCTCGCAAAAGGCACCGACGCCGTGAAACTGGAGCAAGACTTGATGCCGCTCGTGCCGCAAAAGGATTGGATGCTGTTCAGCCACTGGCTCATCTGGCACGGACGCCGCCGCTGCGCCGCGCGCACGCCGGATTGCGCGGACTGCGAAATCAAAAACCTCTGCCCGCAGGTTGGGGTGAAGAAATGATTTTGCCACCGAGGCACAGAGCGCACAGAGATTCAAAGATGTTTTTCCTCTGTGTTCTCTGTGCCTCTGTGGCTATTTTCTCTCTTCGATGAATTGGCTCCTCCTCAACTCCGGCAAGTGCGCTCCCGCGTTCAACATGGCGCTGGACGAGGCGTTGCTCGAAGCCATGCCGCGCCTGCAAGCGCCCGTGCTGCGTTTCTACGGCTGGAAGGAACCAGCGGCGACGTTCGGCTACTTCCAAAAATTTTCCGCAGTGTCGCAGACAACACATCTGCGCCCGCTCATCCGCCGTCCAACCGGCGGCGGCATCGTGCCGCATGATGCGGATTGGACTTACGCGGCGATTTTTCCAGCGGGACACGAGTGGCATTCCCTCAAGGCCGAGGAAAGCTACCGGCGCATCCACGACTGGCTGCGGCTGGCGTTCGCAGAATTGAAAATTGAAACCGAACTCGCGCCGTGCTGCCAAAAATCGGCAATCGGCAATCGGCAATCGGCAATTCCCAGCGCGTGTTTCGTCGGCCACGAGAAATCAGATTTGCTCTGGCATGGAAAAAAAATTGCCGGCGCGGCGCAGCGGCGGAACAAACTCGGTTTGCTCATCCAAGGCTCCGTGCAACCGCCGCCGGTTTCGTTGTCGCGCGCCGACTTTGAGCAAGCGATGCGCGGCGTGGCGGAAAAAAACTTTGGCGTGACGTGGCAGGAATTTCCGGCGGGCGACCGGGCGCACAAAGATGCGGCCAGTTTGGCTTCGGAAAAGTTTGCGCAGGTGTGTTACAATCAGAAGCGTTAGTTGAAACAAGGCTGATTGATGAAACGACTTTTTTACATGGCGATAGCTGCCGGACTTTTTTTAATCCGTCCGGCGGCAGCACAGGTTTTGGTTGGAGCTGGAACGTATTCCCAAAATTTTGATTCCCTCGCCACAGCGAACGCGTTCTGGACGAACAACGTCACGCTGCCCGGCTGGTATGCCTCCAAGGCAGGCGCGGATAATACCAACACACTCGCCGGAGCCGGCACCTCGATAAGCGGTGGCCTCTACAGTTTTGCCACCAACGGCGTGAACTCCGCCGCCGACCGCGCGCTTGGCTCCGTAGCCACCGGCACGATCACGCCAACCTATTACGGCGTGCGGTTCACCAACAACACCGCCAGCACGGTCACGAACATCTTGGTTTCCTACACGGGCGAACAATGGCGCGTGGGCAGTTCGGCCACGGCACAGAAACTTGCCTTTTCCTATCTCGTGACCAACGCGCCCATCACCAATAGTTTTTCCAGTGTCGCCTGGGTAAATTTTCCCGCGCTGGATTTTTCCGCACCCAACGCTACCGGCACTTCGCTCCCGCTGGATGGCAACGCGCCCAGCAACCGCACGGCGTTCACAAATGTCCTGCTGACCGGCGTGACCGTGCCACCGGGTCAGGAAATTTTTCTACGCTGGCAAGATGTGGACGACACGGGCAACGACAGCGGTCTGGCGCTGGATGATTTGACGGTGAATTTCACATCAAACACCTTTTCCGCCACACCGCCGGTCTTCACCACGCTGCCTACAAGCCAGACAGTGAACACCGGCGACGCGGCAACGTTCAGCGTCGTCGTGAGCGGCACCGCGCCGTTCAGCTACCAATGGCGGTCGAATAACATCGTGATTCCCGGCGCGACCAGCGACACGTTCACGCTCTTCAGCGTCACGACGAACCTTTCTGGCAGCACTTATTTTGTGACTGTGACGAACGTGGCGGGCGCGACCAACAGCTCATCCGCCACGCTCACCGTGAATCCGCCCGACGTGGTGGCTCCCTCGGCCAACACCAACGGCACGCTCACCTTGATGACTTACAATTTGGCCGGCAATGGCGCGACCAACTGGAGCACCAACGCGGTGCAAGTTCAAGCCATCGGTCGCCAGTTGCTCTATCTCCAGCCTGACGTCATCACCTTCAACGAAATTCCGCATAACTACACGTATGAAATGACCAATTGGGTGAAGGCGTTTATGCCAGGCTATAATTTAGTCGTCAGTTCCGGCACGGATGGATTTATTCATAGCGGCATCGCGACGCGTTTCCCGATCGCCCGTTCGCAGAAATGGTTGGATGGCGCCGACCTCAATCCGTTTGGCTACACGAATGCGAATTTCACGCGCGACCTGTTCGAGGCGGAAGTCAGCGTGCCGAACTGGCCGCTGCCGCTGCACGTCTTCACCACGCATCTCAAATCCAGCAGTGGCGGTTACACGGAAGCCGCCGCGCGCCGCGCCGCTGAAGCAGCGGCGATCACCAATTTCTTCGCGACCAACTTTTTTGTCCTCTATCCAACGCATCCGTTCACCCTCTCCGGCGACATGAACGAGAGCGATACCAACACGCCCGCCATTCAACGACTCATCAGTGCGGCCACCACGTTGCGGCTCACGCGGCCAACCAATCCGTTCACCGGCAGCATCAACACCTACACCATTCGCGGCAGTGTTTCGGAGCGGATTGATTATATTTTCCCCTGCGCGCTGCTCGCCTCCAACGTCACCGGCAGCCAGGTTTTTCGCACCGACTTGCTGACAAATTTCCCACCCAATCTTTTCACTAATGACGACAAGGACGCCTCCGACCATCTGCCGGTGCTGATGACCTTTGCCAATCCGTATGACACGCCCTACAAATTGGTTTCCATCGCGCGCACGAACCAGAGCGTCACGCTGAAATGGGAATCGCAGAACAACCGCACCTTCAACGTGGAAGCCTCGACGAACCTGCTTGGCTGGACCGCTTTCGCCACGAACCTTTACAGCGCGACGACGAATTCGCCCTACGTTTTTACGACGAACAACGTGCCGGATAAATTGAAATTCTTCCGCGTCTATCGCGTGCCGTGAACCCGCAAGCATTGCGGATTGTCACAAATTGAAATTTGACAGCCCCGCCCGTTTGCGCCAGAGTAGCGGCGTTGACTGCGAGATTCCCCTTGTCGGTTTGAGACTAAAATCCTGAACCGGTCGGTAAATTCAAACTGAAAAACATTTAATCATTTTTATGCCACCAAAAGTTTCCGTTAAAAAAGAAAAAGCCGATAAGCCGGAGAAGGCTCCGCGCAAATCAGCCAAGGCGATTGCCGCTGCGGTTGAAACACCCGCCGTTGCGCCTGCCGAAGCCGCTGCGCCCGTTGCCGCCGCGCCGCCCAAGCCCGAGCCGATGTTTGAAGCGCCGAAGCCCGCGCCTGTGGAGCCGGATTACGTCCTCGAACGCACGGTGGACAGCGTCAATGCTTCCGCCAAAGAAGAAGCCCGCCGCGATGCCACGAATTTTCCCCAGCCTGATTCTTCCGCCAAGCTGCGCCCGCCGTCTGCGCCGATGGAGCCGACGGGCGACGAAGCGCGCGAAGAACACCGTTTCCCCGACCGTCGCCTCGGCGGTCATCAGCGCGACAAGATCGCGGCCTCGCTGAACATCGCCAAGCTGCAAGCCATGCAGATGAGCGAGCTCAACGCGATGGCGAAAGACTACGGCGTGGAAAATTTCGGCACGATGCGCAAGCACGAGGTCATCTTCCACATCCTCGAAAAAAATGCGGCGCGCTCCGGCGTGCTGTTTTCCGAGGGCGTCATCGAGGTGTTGCCGGAAGGTTTCGGCTTTCTCCGCTCGCAGAGTTTCAACTATCTCCCCTGCCCTGAAGACATTTACGTTTCGCCGTCGCAGATTCGCCGCTTTGATTTGCAGACGGGCAATCTGATCACGGGTCAAATCCGTCCGCCGAAAGAAAAGGAAAAGTTTTTCGCGTTGCTGAAAGTCGAAGCGGTGGACGGCGAGGAACCGGACAAGGCGAAGGACAAGACGCATTTTGAAAATCTTACGCCGCTGTTTCCGAACAAGCGCTTCATCCTCGAAACGGCAGCGGATGAATTGAGCACGCGCGTTCTGGATTTGGTTTGTCCGATTGGCAAAGGCACGCGCGGACTCATCGTTGCGCCGCCGCGCACGGGCAAGACGGTGTTGATGCAGAAGATTGCGAACGCCGTGCTGAAAAATAATCCAGAGACGTATCTGTTCATCCTGCTGATTGACGAACGCCCCGAAGAAGTCAC
>JBEEMY010000196.1:0-5023 GCA_041192415.1 Verrucomicrobiota bacterium
GTTAAAGGCGGACACTAAAATTTAACCCGAAGAAAAACCGAAGATGGGAAAACCAACTGGATTTTTAGAGTTCCAACGCGAACTGCCTGCTGACCGCTCGCCACTCACGCGCATAGCTGACTGGAAGGAAATTCACCTGCACCAGAGCGAGGCCGACCTGAAGAAGCAAGGCGCCCGCTGCATGGATTGCGGAATTCCGTTCTGCCACACCGGCCAACTCGTCAGCGGCATGGCCAGCGGCTGCCCGATCCACAACCTGATTCCTGAATGGAACGATTTAGTCTATCGCGGACTCTGGCGCGAGGCGTTGGATCGTCTGCACAAGACGAATAATTTTCCGGAGTTCACCGGTCGCGTCTGTCCGGCGCCGTGTGAAGGTTCTTGCGTGCTCGGCATGAAAGAACCTGCCGTCACAATCAAGAACATCGAAGTCAGTATCATTGACCACGGCTGGGAAAACGGATGGGTCGTCGCCGAAGCGCCGAAGAAACGCACTGGGAAAAAAGTTGCCGTCGTCGGCTCCGGCCCCGCCGGACTTTCTGCCGCCGCGCAATTGAACAAGGCTGGCCACGAAGTCACCGTGTTTGAGCGCGCTGACCGTCCCGGCGGCTTGCTCATGTATGGCATCCCCAACATGAAGCTCGATAAAAAAGAAGTCGTGCTGCGCCGTCTCGCCTTGCTGGAAAAAGAAGGTGTAAAATTTGTCTGCAACACCGAGGTTGGAAAAAATCTACCGGCTGAAAAATTGTTGAAAGATTTTGATGCCGTCATTCTCGCCACGGGCGCGACCAAGCCACGCGATCTGCCGATTGAAGGCCGCCAGTTGAAAGGCATCCATTTCGCGATGGAATGTTTGACTGCCAATACTCGCAACCTGCTCGACGGCGATAAGCCGGGCACGCAGATTTCGGCCGACGGCAAAGACGTTGTCGTCATTGGTGGCGGCGATACCGGCACCGATTGCGTCGGGACATCCATTCGTCACGGTTGCACTTCACTCGTGCAGGTGGAAATTCTTCCGAAGTCCCCGCTCGAACGCGCCAAGGATAATCCGTGGCCGGAATGGCCGAAGACTTACAAACTTGACTACGGTCAGGAAGAAGCTGCCGCAAAATTTGGCGCTGACCCGCGCATTTATCTCACGACGGCGACAAAGTTCGAAGGCGACGCGAATGGTCATGTCAAAGCCGTCCATACCGTGCAAGTCGAATGGACGAAGAATGATAAAGGCCAATTCGTGCCGAAGAACGTTCCCGGCAGTGAAAAAGTTTTGCCCGCGCAACTCGTTTTGCTCGCGATGGGTTTTCTTGGACCGGAACAGCCGTTGCTCGAATCGCTTGGTATCGAACGTGACGCGCGCAGCAATGCGAAGGCGGACTTTGAGAAATACACGACGAACCTCAAGGGCGTTTTTGCCTGCGGCGATTGCCGTCGCGGCCAAAGCCTCGTCGTGTGGGCGTTCAACGAAGGCCGCGGCGCGGCGCGCGAATGCGACCGCTTCCTGATGGGCGCGACGGATTTGCCCTGAACTTCGGGCAATTATGTCGCAACCGCTCGCGATTGTTTTCTACGAACGACTCCTGCCCGGCAGTCAATTGGTGAACCGATTGCAGGATTTGAATTACCGCGTGCTGGCCGTGAGCAATCTGGCCCAACTGGCAGCGATTGCGAAACGGGAGACGCCACTGCTCTTGCTGATTGACCTTGGCGCGCGGGGCGAAGTCGGCGCGGCCATTGAAAAAATCAAGGCCGACACCACCACCGCTCATGTGCCCGTTATCGCGTTTGCGCCGGATGAAAAGCCGGAGCTACTCGTAGCGGCGGAGGCGGCGGGGGCAAATTTTACCATCGCGGATTCGGGTTTGGCGGGGCATTTGCCGCAGTTGTTGCAACAGGCGCTTCATGTGGAGTGAACAACTTTCCCTTGACTGCTGGATAAATTATTTTCATAGTCGCGGCACAACTCCGAGGTATGAATAACTGGGCAATGTGATGTTTTTTGCGGACACGGCTGAACCAGCCGTGTCCGTTTCACTTTTGCCCTGCCTCGCACATCAGGAGCAACCTATGGCCAGCGGCAAAGTAAAGTGGTTCGATAACAAAAAAGGGTTTGGCTTCATCGCCGACGATTCGGGGCAGGACGTCTTTGTTCATCATACCTGCATCACGGGGCAGGGCTTTAAAACACTAAACGAGGGCGAGGCGGTGACGTTCGATGTCACGCCCAGCGACAAAGGGTTAAAGGCGCAGAACGTCCAGCGCGCCACCGCCTGAACGGCGGAAATCATTCCCAACGGCGCGCGGCTTCGCTAACCTGAAGCCATGCTGGAAAATCCATCGGCTCCCATCACGAGCCTCTATGTCCACGTTCCATTTTGCGCGCACAAGTGCGAATACTGCGCGTTCTACTCCGAGGCATCCTCCGGCGAACTCATCAACCGCTACGTCGGCGCGCTCGTGCGCGAACTCGAAATCGTCGCGCACGATTTGAAACCTAAAACGATTTTCTTCGGCGGCGGCACACCTTCGCTGCTCAACCTGCGCCAGTGGGAAACCATTCTGCGCACGATGGAAAAGCTGAACCTGCTGGGTGCGGAAGAATTCACCGTGGAGAGCAATCCCGCGACGGTCTCGGCAGACAAATCTAAACTACTCCGCGATTTTGGTGTGAACCGCATCTCGATGGGCGTGCAATCGCTGGATGAAAAACTTTTAGATCGGCTCGGCAGAATTCATTCGCGCGAACAGGTTTTCAAATCCTACGACACGTTGCGCGCCGCCGGTTTTGCGAATGTGAATCTCGATTTGATGTTCGCCATCCCCACGCAGACGATGGAGATCTGGCGCGCGACGCTGGATGAAATTTTTGCCATGCAGAGTGAACACCTTTCCAGCTACGAAGTGATTTACGAAGATGACACGCCGTTGTTTGAAAAGCTCAAGGCCGGAGAATTTTCCGTGGACGAGGATCTGGCCTGCGATATGTATGAAGAATTAATTTCGCGCTCGGCCAACGCGGGTTTTCATCAATACGAGATTGCCAACTTCGCCAAAGATGTGGAATCCAAAATCCAAAATCCAAAATCTAAAATTCCCGGACGCGCCTGCCAGCACAACGTGAACTACTGGCGCGGCGGTTCGTATCACGGCCTCGGTCCGAGCGCGACGGGCTACGTTCGCGGCGTGCGCACGAAAAATTGGTCGAACACGCCGCTCTACTGCGATCAACTAGAAAAAGGCAAGCGCGCCATCGAGTCGAGCGAGGAACTGCCGCCGCTCAAGCGGGCAGGGGAGATTGCCGCGTTCGGCCTGCGCATGAATGCCGGCTGGCCGTTTGATAAATTCAAGCAGGCGACGGGATTTGAGCTGGGCAACGAATGGAATTCTGAAATGAATCAACTGGCCGAGCGCGGCTGGGCCAAGCGCGACGCGGAAAAATTTCACCTGACTCATCAGGGTCTGCGTTTCGCGGACGCAGTGGCAGGAATGTTTTTGCGGTGACTTTAGGTAGGGCAGAGTTGCCGCTCTGCCAAAATTAGGCCGGCGCGGCAACGCCGCCCCACCTTGGGATTAAACTGGCAGCCGCACTGTGAAGGTTGTTCCGCTATTTTCCACGCTCAAAACTTCAATCGTTCCGCCGTGGGCTTCCACGACGGCTTTGCTGATGGCCAGCCCCAGACCGGCATTGCCGCCGCTGCGGGATTTGTCCGCGCGATAAAACCGCTCAAACACGCGGGGCAAATCTTTGGCCGCAATGCCCCGACCCGTGTCCGCCACCAGCAAGACAGCCATGCCGTTTTCAACCCGCGTGGCCACCCGGATTTCTCCGGCCTCCCGGTTGTAGTTGATGGCGTTCGTCAAAAGATTCGTGATGACTTGCGCGAGCCGCGTGGCATCGCCGGAAATTTCCGCCGGGAGAAATTCGCTGTGAAGTTTAATCTGGCGTTGGTCGGCGAGCGGGCGCACTAGTTTGATGCCCTCCTCGGCGAGCTGGTGCAGAAAGAATTTTTCGCGCCGCAGCATTTCTTGTCCGGCATCCAGCCGCGCGAGTTCGAGCAGCGACTCGGTGAGTCGCGCCATTTTTTTGGCGGTGTCGAGGCTGGCGGCGAGCGCTTCGCGGTAATCTTCCGGGCTGCGTTCGCGGGCGAGGGTGGTTTGCGCCTCGGAAATCAGCACGGCAATGGGCGTGCGGAGTTCGTGTGAGGCATCGGAGGTGAATTGTTTTTGCTGGGCGAACGCGGCTTCCAAGCGGGCAAAAGTAGAATTCAAAACGGCGGCGAGTTTGCCGAGTTCACCTTCGGACTCGGCCACGCTGATACGCTGGGCGAGGTTGCCGGAGGAAATTTTCTGGGCGGCAGCGCTGATTTTTTCCAGCGGGCGCAAGGCACGCGTCACCAGCCACCACGCCCCGGCCAGTGCGAATAACAGCACGCCGATGCCGCCAAAAATCGTCCAGCGCGCGAACTGCCCCGCCGCCGCCAGTTCCGTTGTGACGATGTGTCCAACGAGCGCGCAGTCGCCCTGTTCGGTGGTGCGATACGCCTCGCGGCCACGGTCATCGCTGCGGATGTAAGTGCCGGTGTCACGCTCGACGGGTTGCGGCCGCGTGATTTCGCCGGGCGCATTTTTGGATTTTTTGAGCGGCTCGGCCCGGTCGCGTTGCCAGACAACATAATAAAATCCGTTGGTATTCTTGGTCTGAAAGAGCCGGTTGATTTCCGGGGAAAACTGGACGTTCGACAGGTTGGTATTCTGATTGTTGTAGAGGGCGGCGCCGAGGGTGGCGACCCGGTGACGCAGCCGGTCATCAAACTGGTCGAGGCGGCCCGCGAGGTGGATTTCGTAAATGGAAATTCCCAGCCCGGTCAGGATGAGTGTCAGCAAAAATGCCATCCACAGGAGCAGCCGCCACTTGATGGATTTGAAAATCATTTTTATTCAATGCAAAAACCTTGGCCGCGCCGCGTGGTGATGAGTTCAGCCCCGAGTTTTTTGCGCAGGCTGAAAACGTGAACGTCCAGCA
>JBEEMY010000197.1:0-5016 GCA_041192415.1 Verrucomicrobiota bacterium
ATGGTGCCGAGCATCACCGCGAGAATCGTTAGTGCCTTCGGATAAAACAAAAGTTGGCGGCTCAACTCGCGACCCAAGTCAGCTTTCGACGTGGCGCGCGTGACGAGAATGCCCGCCGCCACCGACGTGATGAGCGCGGGAACTTGCGAAACCAAACCGTCGCCGATGGAGAGCATCGTGAAGCGGGACAAGGCTTCATTCATCGTCATGCCCTTTTGCATGATGCCGATGGCGAAGCCGCCGATGACGTTGATGAGCGTGATTAAAATTGCCGCAATCGCATCGCCGCGCACGAACTTGCTCGCACCGTCCATCGCGCCGTAGAAGTCAGCTTCTTCTTCAACTGCGCGGCGACGCGTGCGCGCTTCGGTTTCATTTATGAGACCGGCGTTGAGTTCCGCATCAATCGCCATCTGCTTGCCGGGCATCGCGTCCAACGTGAACCGCGCCGCGACTTCCGCGATGCGCCCCGCGCCCTTGGTGATGACGATGAAATTAATTAAAACGAGAATCGCGAACACGACGAGGCCGACGACGTAGTTGCCGCGCACGACAAAATTTCCGAACGCCTCGATGATGTGACCCGCGTAACCGTCGAGCAAAATAAGTCGCGTGGAGGCGACGTTCAGCGCGAGCCGATAGAGTGTGATGAAGAGGAGCAGGGTGGGGAACCCGGTAAATTCTGCCGGAGTGCGCAGGTAAAGAATGACCAGCAACGTCAGCAGCGAAAGCCCGATGCTCACCGTCAAAAGTAAGTCGAGCAGCATCGGCGGCACGGGCAGAATCAGCAGCAGAATCGTGCCGAAAAGCCCGAAAACCAGCCATAAATCACCGTGTTTTAGCAGCCCGCGCAACTTGTCGCTTAATACACCCATGCAAATTTTTGGTAGAATTTTTTCTGCGCCGCAACGTTTGCGACGGGCGGATTTTTTTGCCGCCAACGGTGTTAAGCAGGGAGTCTGCCAGCCAAATTTTCCGTGTTCGGTTCACCCGCAAATTCCATTGGCAGCTTTCCTTTTCTTGGCTAGGTTGGAGTTGAATCGCACTTCTGTCATCCACGGCGGGAACGGTTCATAAACAAGTGAAACCGTTTTTTAGTCTGTTAGCCTTAATGGTCGTCGTGTCGTTGCGTGCCCAAACGCCCGTTTGGACGCAGTTTCCAAATTCGCCCGTCGGCGGCGGGAGCTTTCGCAATGACGACATTTGTTTCGCCGACCTCACCAACGGCTGGAGTGCGCGCGGACGCGATGGCCTATATCGCACCACCAATGCCGGCCAGAGTTGGTTCTCCGTCACGCCGCACCTCGTGACGAACGTGGCGCATTTTCGTTCCATCGGTTTTGCCACGCCCACGCACGGCTGGGCTGGCAATCTGGGGCCGGGCGCTTACGACAGCCTCGTGACTGACACCAACCTGCTCTATGAAACTTTTGATGGCGGCAGCAGTTGGAGCCTCGTCACACAGATTAATGACACCGGCATGAAAGGTTTTTGCGCGCTGCACATCCCGGATCCGCAGCACGTCTATGGCGCGGGGCGCGTGCGCGGCCCGGCGTATTTTGTGAAGTCCGAGGATGGCGGCAGCAGTTGGTTCGTGACCAACCTCACCGCCGCCGGCGTGATGGGCGGACTCATGGATGTTTTTTTCATGAACACCAATCTCGGTTTCATCGTGGGCATGGATACGAATTCTTTTTTCACGCCGCCATATTTCGCCAACATCGCGCGCACGACGAATGGCGGGCTGAATTGGGAGGTCGTGGCTTCGGCGCGTGTCACGAACAGTTACTTCTGGAAGATGTCCTGGCCGACGACCAACATCGGCTACGTCTCGCTGCAGCAGAATAATTCCTATTCCTCGTTCGTCTTTTACAAGACCCCGGACGGCGGCGCGACGTGGGTTTCCAATGCGATTCCGCTTTCCGCCATCGGTTCGCCGCCGTCGTTTGAATTGCAGGGCATCGGGTTTGTCAGCACGAATGAAGGCTGGCTCGGCGGCGGTGCTTTGGCGGCACCCAATAATTTCATCCACACCACCGACGGCGGGCTGACGTGGACGCCGATGGGCTATGTGAACGCAAACAACTTGAACCGCTTTCGTTTTCTCACTCCCACGCTGGGGTATTTGTCCGGCATCAAGCTGCACGTCTTTCACATCCCGCCGGCGGCAACGGTTTTGCCCACGTCCACCAATGCTTTTCTCGGCTCGAACCTGACGCTCACCGCCACCGCTTACGGCACTGCGCCAATGCAATTCCAATGGCGGCTGAATGGAACCAACCTCGTCGGCGGCACGACGAATGGTTTTTCCGTCACAAACCTCACGGCGGGCAACGCGGGAAATTACGACCTGATCATCTCCGACTTCAGCGGCTCCGTGACGAGCGCGGTTGCGGCGTTGACGGTGAGCGGCGTTCCCGTCGCGCCCAGCATCACCAACCAGCCGCAAAGTCTCGTGATCAATGCCGGGTCCAATGCGACCTTCACCGTCGGCGCGACGGGCAGTGCGCCGTTGAGTTATCAATGGCAATTCAACGGCGTGGACATTTCCAGCGCGACCAATGCCAGCTACACGCGCACGAATGTGCAGCCGGTGAACGCGGGGAATTATTCCGTCGTGTTGACAAATCTCGGCGGCAGCGTGACGAGTTCTGTTGCGGTGCTGACGCTGGGTTTTGTGGATGACTTTGACAGCTACGTTTCGCCTAGCACCGTGATTGCGCCCGCGACGACCAACGGCTACAAAATTTTCTTCGGCGCGGATTCGGGCGCGACGGATTTCAAGGCTGTCTTCGGTTTTGATTATTCCACCATCAGCTTTCCGACCAACATTCCGAGCGCGCCACACTCGACGGGCGGGACGACGAAAGGGCTTTTTCTCTCCGCCAACAAAGACGCCACCGGTATCGCGGCGGGCGTGAATCTTTATCCGCTCGCTGTTTTCGCCTCAAATAATTTCGCGTTGAAGTTCGACGTGTGGCTGAACTGGACCAACCCCGGCTCCGCTACTGAACACGCGCTCTTTGGCATCAACCATTCCGGCAACGTCACGAACCGCGTCTCGCAGCCTACGAGCGACGGATTGTTTTTCGCCGTGGACGGCGACGGCAACGTGGCTGGCACTACCACGACCATCCGCGACTTCGGAATTTTTCGCGGCGCGGGCGCGGGCGCAATCCCGTTCATGCTGACGACGAACAACACGACCTTCGGCCCCACGCCGCCGCTGGGGAAAAATTTCGATAACAACGATCCCGGCTTGGCGAGTTTGTTTCCGGCCAAAACCGTGCCGGGCTACTCGACGCCGGCGGGTTCGCCCGGCTTGAGCTGGGTCAGCGGGGAAGTGCGGCAGGAGAATAATCTCATCACCTGCCTGCTCAACGGCGTGGCTATCGCGCAATACACGAACACGTTCGGCTACACGAACGGCGCGGTGCTGCTCGGCTACAACGATGTCTTCGCCTCGCTCGGCAGCACGAACAACTTTGTCATCTTCGACAACGTCAGCGTGGCGCCTATCGTGTTTGCGCCGGTTAAAATTTTGTCGCCGTCGTTGGCGGGAACGAATTTCAATTTCAGTTTCGCCAGTGAAGCCTACGAGAGTTACACCGTGCAGTGGACGACGAATCTGTCGGCGGCGAACTGGACGACTTACACGAACTTCATTGGCAACGGCAGCACGAACAGTCTGACGATTCCGTTGCCGGTGAATTTGCCCAGCGCGCAATTCTTCCGCGTGAGCAGGCCGTGAATTGGTTTTAACAAAAGGAGATTCCGTTTTTGGCAAACGTTTGGGCTGGTAGGGAAGCCGCGCTGGCGCTTCCCCCGTTTTGGCCAGCGGAACTTTCGAACGCCCGCCAAGGAGTGGAAAGCGCGAGCGGGAACGGCGCAGCGCACCGTCCCTACCAAATTTCACGCCACCGCCGGATCTAACCGTTTGTCCGTATTGAGATACTTGCGGACGTAATCTGCCACCGCATTTTCCAGCGAGGTCACCGGCGTGTCGTAGCCCGCGCCGTGCAACCGCATCAGATTCGCCTGCGTGAAGTATTGATACTTTTCGCGGATGGCTTCCGGCATCTCGATGAACTTGATGATGGGTTTCTTTTTGGTGGCGGTGAACACGGCGTTCGCCAGATCAATCCACGATCGTGCGCCGCCGCTGCCGATGTTGAACAGTCCATTTGCTTTCGGCGTCGCGGCCAAGTGCAGCGTCATCGCCACGCAATCTTTGACGTAGAGAAAATCGCGCTTCGACTCGCCCGGCTTGTAATCCGGGTGATAGCTCTTGAACAATTTGATGAGGCCCTCGCCTTGCACCTGCGCAAAACTTTTGTGGACGAGCGAACGCATATCGCCCTTGTGATCCTCGTTCGGGCCGAAGACGTTGAAAAATTTCAGGCCGACCACTTTGTTCAGAAAGCCAGCGCGCTTGGCGTGCAGATCGAAAAGATGTTTCGAGTAGCCATACATATTCAGCGGGCGCAGCGTGTCGAGCTTGGTTTCGTTGTCTTCCATGCCTTGCGCGCCGTCGCCGTAAGTCGCGGCGGAGGACGCATAAACGAAACGCACCTTGTTCGCGAGCGACCAGTGCGCGAGGTCTTTGGTGAACTCGTAATTATTTTTGGCAAGATACGTCGCGTCCTTTTCCGTCGTGGCCGAGCAAGCGCCCATGTGGAGAACCAAATCAAATTTTCCCAACGCGCCGCTTTGCAAACGCGTCTGCAAGTCAGCAGCCTCGACGTAATCCGCGAAGCGCAGCGGCGTGAGGTTGCGCCATTTTTCGTTCGTGCCGAGAATGTCGCACACGACGATGTTGTCGCACCCGCGCCGGTTCAGCGCCCAGACGAGCGCGCTGCCAATGAAGCCCGCACCGCCGGTGACGAGGACGCGAGCGTCAGAAAAGTCATTGGGCTTCATAAAAAATTACCAGCCGAGGACGTGGGCGAAAATCAGCGGCGCGACGATCGTCGCATCGGATTCGATGATGAATTTCGGCGTCTTCACGCCGAGTTT
>JBEEMY010000198.1:0-5003 GCA_041192415.1 Verrucomicrobiota bacterium
AATGCTTGTCGAGCTGGGCGTTGCCGGCGACGTGGCTGAGGGTGACCCAATCGTGCTGTGAATTCCAAATCATCACGGGCAGCGTGCAAAGTGCGACGACGCAGAGCGCAAGCCACGGGCCGGATTTTTTCAGGTGCGCGCGGGCGGACGGCGAGAGCACGAAGAAAATTATCCAGCATACGATTTGCAGCGCGGCGGTGTATTTGCAGAGAAAGCCAAGTCCTGTCGCAAGGCCGACAACGAGCCAGTCGCGGGTTTTACCATCGGGCTGCGCCGCGCGCCAACCGGCGACGGTGGCCCACATCCAGCAGAGCACGAGCGGTGGATCAATAGTCATCAGCACGGAGCCGACGCAGAGCAGGGGAGTGGCGAGCGTGGCGATGAGCGCCCAGAACGCGGTGCGCGGATTGGTTTCGCGCGCGAGAAATCGCAGCACGATTAAGCTCAAGAGCGCGGCGAGCAGCGGCGAGCAGAAGCGCACGCCAAATTCCGTGTCGCCGCCGATGAGCGTGCCGAGCTTTTGCAGCAGCGCGATGCCGAAGGGTTTGCTGTAATACGACAGCGCGAGGTGCTTGGACCACGTCCATTGATAGGCTTCGTCGCCGCTCAAATTGAGCAGGCCGCTGTGGAGATAGAACCAGCGCGCGACGAGCGCGACGAGAATGACGACGTAGCCGAGGTGGAGCCATTCGAGTGCGGAGTGCGGAGTGCGGAGTGCGGAATTTTCTGATGCGTGAAGAGTGATGCGTGATTGGGGATTCAGCAGCGAGGGAATTTTTTCGTGCCACGCGGGGAAAAACTTTTGACCGGCGGAGTTCCACAGCATCTGCGTTCCGAAAAGAATGGCGATGGCGTAGCCCGCTCCAAGAATTGCGCCCGCCGTCACATCAATGGGGAAATGCACGCCGCAATAGACGCGCGAAAACGCCACTGCCGCCGCGAGCGGGAACATGAACCACGCGCTGCGCCGGTAAAAGAAAAACGCCACGGTGGCCATGGCGAACCAGTTGCCCGCGTGCGCGGAGGGGAAGCTGCGGTAGCCGCCGCAGCCGAGGCGCGAGATGCTGTCGTCAAGAACCATGCAAGGCCGCGCGCGGGCGACGGTGTCTTTAATGATGTTCAGGATGAAGCCGTCGCCGATGGCGATGACGAGCAATAAAAAAATTCCGCAGACCCGCAGGCGATTGGAACCAAAGATGACGATGGCGATTAGGCCGATGACCGCCGCCGGGAGCCACGGCACGCCGTGTCCGCTCAAGATCGGCATGAGCCAGTCGAAGAGTGGATTGCTCAACGTGGTGTTGACGAAATGGAACAGCGCGTGATCGAGCGATAGCAGCCAGTGCATTGCGGTGAGTGTAGCGGGAAAAATTCGGCGGGGGAAAGTGCAATTCCCGGCGGTCTGGATAATTGGACGTGCCTACCAGCGTGGCTTAAACCTGATCGTTCAACAGCGGCACGAACTGGCGTGATTCCGGGTCGAAGGCGAACAGTTCCGCCGTGGCGATGGTGAAGAACCATGCGTGCAACCGCAGCGTGCCGTCGGCCAGCCGTTTCTGAACGCACTGGTAGCTATGCAGGTTATCGAGGCCGAAGAGAACGTTTTCCTCGGCGGCGGCGGTTTCGATTTCGCTGGGCAATTTGAGGTGCGCGTAATCTTTTTTCAATGTCTCCAGCACGGGCGCAGCGAGCTTGAGCCAGTCGCGGAGGTGCGGCAAGTCATCGCCCACGCGCGTCTGGCCGAGGAGCGCGGAAATGGCGCCGCATTGCGAGTGGCCGCAGATGACGATGTCGCTCACGCGCAAATTTTCCACGGCGAACTCGATGGCGGCGGCGGTGGAATTGGTGTCGCCCGTCACGCCAGCGGGCGGGACGATGTTGCCGACGTTCTTGACGACGAACAAATCACCCGGCTTGCTCTGGGTGATGAGTTCCGCCAGCACGCGCGAGTCGGAACAGGTGATGAAGAGGGTGTGCGGATTCTGCCCCTCTTGCGACAGCTTGCGAAAAAGCTTCCGGTAATTTCCAAACTGGTCGGTCTGGAATTTGTGGACGCCTTCGATGAGCCGTTGCATGAAAATTTATTGCGCGAGCGTTTTGTTTTTGGCGCGGGATTCTTCCATGAGCCGCACTTTGAATTTTTTTAACTCCTCGGCCAGTGGCGCATCGCCGGTGGCGAGGATTTGCGCGGCGAGGATTCCCGCGTTGCGTCCGCCGTTGATGGCGACGGTGGCGACGGGCACACCGGGCGGCATTTGCACCATCGAGAGCAGCGAGTCGAGGCCGTCGGTGGATTTGCCGAGGATGGGGACGCCAATGATGGGCAGCGTGGTGAACGCCGCTGTGACGCCCGCCAGATGCGCCGCGCCGCCGGCGCCGCAGATGATGACCTTCAGGCCGCGCGCGATGGCGCTGGAGACGTATGCTTCCAACCCGTGCGGATCGCGGTGGGCGGAGATGACTTTGGCTTCGCTGGCGATGCCGAATTCTTTGAGGGCTTCGGCGGCGGCTTTCATGATGGGCCAGTCCGAATCGCTGCCCATCAGGATGCCGACTTGGGGGGAACTGTTTTTGCTCATGTTTGAAAAAGTGACGGGCGGAAATTATCAGTGCCGCCGCGTAACTGCAACCCTGCGGAAAGTTTTTCCGAAATTTTAACCAGCGGGCGATTTGGCGGGTGGAAACAGCCGGTGAAAGCTTCCGTTCCGTAAAAATCTTATTGCTCCGACCTGTTTCTCGCGTATTATTCGCGCTCCATTTTGTTGAATGAGCGGCGAAGTTTTCTTTTGAAATTTTCCCCAACAGAAACGCAGTTAAAACCATTGATTTATGTCAGCAGACGCCAAACCAGCCAATTCGCCCAACCGCGAATACACCCTCGAACGCACCCGCAACATCGGCATCGCCGCGCACATTGACGCCGGCAAGACGACGACCACGGAGCGTATCCTTTTTTACACCGGCCTGATTCACAAAATCGGCGACGTGGATGACGGCAATACTGTGACCGACTGGATGGAACAGGAAAAGGAACGCGGCATCACGATCACCTCCGCCGCTGTTACCTGCTTCTGGACGCAGAAATGCGCCAAGGCGGGCGAAGACCAGATTTACAAGGCGTTCAACAACGTGGCGCATCGCGTCAACATCATTGACACGCCGGGACACGTTGATTTCACCGCTGAAGTCGAACGCTCCATGCGCGTGCTGGACGGCGCGGTCGCCGTGTTCTGCGGCGTGGCGGGCGTGCAGCCGCAATCGGAAACCGTCTGGCGTCAGGCGACGAAATACAATGTTCCGCGCATCGCGTTCGTGAACAAGATGGACCGCATCGGCGCGAACTTCGCGAATGCGTTGAATGATATGCGCACAAAATTGCGCGCGTATGCCTTCCCGATTTTCCTGCCGCTCGGCCAGGGGCCGTGCGAGTTTGAAGGTAAGCCAGTCGAAGGTGGTTTTGAAGGCGTGATTGATATCGTCAACCAGAAGACAATTTATTGGGGACCGGGCGAGGCGAACGAAGGTCTCAATTACGAGATTCGCGAAATCGCTCCTGCCGATCAGGAACGCGCCAAGGCCGCGCTCGCGGAATTGATTGACGCCGTCTCGAACAAAGATTCCGAAATCGAGAATCTCGTGCTGGAAGAAAAGCCCATTACTGCGCCGGTTTTGAAAGCGGCGATTCGCCGGCTCACCTGCAAGATTGAACTCGTGCCCGTGCTCTGCGGTTCGGCGTTCAAGAAAAAAGGCGTGCAAGTTTTGGTGGACGCGGTCATTGATTATCTGCCCAGCCCGCTGGACATTCCGCCCGCGACCGGTCACGAAATCACCGATCTTGATGTCCCGGTCAAAGTGCCAACGAACGATCACGAAAAATTCTGCTCGCTCGCGTTCAAACTCTGGACCGATCCTTTCGCGGGCAAGCTGGTGTTCTTCCGCGTTTATTCCGGTCACCTGAAAAAAGGCGATAACATTTACAATCCGCGCACGCGCAAACGCGAACGTGTTTCGCGCCTCATGGTCATTCAAGGCAGCGAACGTAAGGACATCAACGAAGTTTACGCGGGCGACATCGCCGCGCTCGTCGGTCTGCGCAACATCACCACGGGCGATACGCTCTGCGATGAAGATTTCGACGTGACGCTCGAACCGCCAACGTTCCCGGAACCGGTTATCTCGATGGCCGTCGAACCGAAGACGAAGCAGGATCGCGACAAGTTGTCCGAAGGTTTGCAACGTCTCGCGGAAGAAGATCCGACGTTCCGCTGTTTCACCAATGAAGAAACCAGCCAGCTCATCATCGCGGGCATGGGTGAGTTGCATTTGGAAATTATTATTGATCGTCTGAAACGCGAATTCAAAGTTGAGGCCAACACTGGCGCGCCGCAGATCGCGTATCGCGAAACGATCACCAAGTCAGCCGAAGGCGAAGGCAAGTTCATCCGTCAGTCCGGCGGTAAAGGACAATACGGCCACGCTTGCATCACCGTTGCGCCGAATGAAACCGGCAAGGGCGTGGAAGTCGTGGACGAAATTGTCGGCGGCTCGATTCCCAAGGAATACATTCCCGCCGTCATCGCCGGTTGCGAAGAAGCCATCAAGGGCGGCATCTACGCTGGCTATCAGGTCATTGACATCAAGGTTGAAGTCGTGGACGGCTCGTTCCATGAAGTTGACTCGAACGAACTCGCGTTCCGCATGGCGGGTATTTTCGCCATGAAAGACGCGTTCAAGAAAGCCGGCCCGATCTTGCTCGAACCGCTGATGAAAGTGGAATGCACGACGCCCGATGAATACCAGGGCGATTTGCTCGGCGACATCAACCGTCGTCGCGGCACCATCGTCAGCATCGAAGCGAAGAACGGCCAGACCGTGCTGAACGCGAACGTGCCGCTCGCGGAAATGTTCGGCTACGCCACGGCAATTCGTTCGTTGTCCAAAGGCCGCGCCTCGTATTCGATGGAACCGTTGAGCTTCGCGCAAGTGCCGAACAGCGTGCTGAC
>JBEEMY010000199.1:0-4979 GCA_041192415.1 Verrucomicrobiota bacterium
CGAACCCCCGCGCTGCGCGCTTCCACCACCGTCACCATCTGAATCATGCCGCCCAATTCCAGAAAGTCCGCCGTCTCACCCACCGTCAGCACCGGACGCCGCCCGATTTCCGCCAGCCATTTTTCCGCCACTTCAGATTTTTTGGTGGCCAGATAAACCACATCGCACGCGGGCAGGTCTTCCACGCTGCTCACATGGATGATTTCAAATTCCCGATTGGCCACCGGCTTGGCTTTGACGGCCAGCTCCAATGCCCCGTCAAACGGGTCGTTGCCCAGCACGGCGATGCGCCACGGCGGCAAATTGGTCGCCGGCGAATTGGTCGGCCAGATGACATACGCCGGAAAAGCCTGCAGATACTTGGCGATGACTTCGTGCGGATTTTTCGCGTGCAATTCCTCGCCGCGCACCGGCTGCGCGAACAACGCCACCGCGAGCACGCTGCCCAAGATGGCAGCGGAACACAGTCGTTGAATTGCCTTGATGATGATTCCCATGTGGCTTCGGTTTTTGGTGTGACTTAAAACTCGAAGCCGAGCTTGAAGAAAATTTCCCGCCCTTTCAAAAGCATCGGCGCCGCGCCGCCGTCATACGGCTGCGCCACCTGATTGTCGTCATCAAATAAATTCGCCACGCCGAGGCCGATGGACGCGTGCTTCCAGCGATATTCCACAAACGTGTTCAGCAGAAACGTGGGGTCAAGCTCCTTGGACTGACCGCTGGTATCCGTGTAGGCGAGTTCCTCGGCGGTGAGCGTGCCGTTGAGATTCCAATTCAAATGATCCGTGATGTGCCAGGTGCCGCTCGCGGAAACTTTGTGCGCCGGGATGCCCAGCGCCAGCCGCGACACGCCGGATTGCCAGACGGGAACTGTGTTCTGGCCGAGCGCGTAAAACGAGTAGCCCAGCGAGCCGGAAAATTTTTCGCACGTGTAGCGCAGTTCCAGTTCCGTGCCGTAGGTGCTGATCTTACCGCCATTGGCATAGCCTTCGTTCGACGTGCCGGCATCCACCATGTAAACAATCGGGTCTTCAATCTCCATGTAATACAAATTGCCCACGAGCGAAAACCCGTGGTCGAACAGGTAGCCCGCTTCGATTTGATAGCTGGTGGTCTTTTCAGATTTCACCTCGCTGCTCGGCGCCGCTTTGGCCAAGGCCGATGAAAACACATTCAACGGCGAGTTGATGATGTTGATGTTCGGCGTGCGGTAAGCCTGATCGAAGAGCGCTTTCACATGAAAGCGATCCCACGCTTTCGTCAAACCAATGCGCGGCACGAACTGCCCGCCCACTTCGCTGTGGTATTCATAACGCCCGCCGAGCGTGACGTTCACCCATTTCAAATCCCAGTCCAACTGCGCGTAGGGCGAAACCGTGTCATAACAAACGTGGTCGCTCGTGCCGTTGTTGTAAAACGCCGTCGGGGCAACGCCGTAAAACGACGTGTCCTTCGCCACCGCTTCGTCGCGGTGATAACGGAAGCCCGCCAGCAGCGCGGCGTTCTCCGAAAGATTCACCACCGCCGACAGCTCGGCGATGTAGCGCGTGGTCTGGTCTTCAAACGTGCTCCCCGCCACGCCGCCGTGCCACGGCGTCTGCCGTTGATAGGTGAAACTCGGCGTCAACGTCAGCCAGTCTTTCACCCGCCAGTCATACTTCGCCATCACCGCCAGCGTTTCAAACTGGATTTCCTCCTGCACCGGCAGCGGCATCCCAAAATTAACCCGGTCCGTCAGTTCGTATTTGTCGTAGATCACCCGCGCATCAAAATCTTTCCAACCCAGCCCCACGTTCACCATGCGCGAGGCGATGTCCGAATCGTGCGTCATGTCAAAGCTCGAACCATCCTGCGCCGTGTAACGCTTGTTCGAGCGAAAATTTTCTCCGACAAACGCGTTCGCCGACATCCGCCAATCGCCCTTCGTGTAGCCAAACCCGCCATTGTAATCCATGCCCAGCTTGCCATCCGCAAACGACGGCGTCACCACGCCATAGCCGCCGTTCTGCGCCGCGCCCTTCGTCGTCACGCGCACCACCGCCAACTCCGCCGTGCCGCCGTATTTCGCCGAGCCAGGCCCACGGATGATTTCCACTTCCGCAATCGCATCCGCCGGGATGTGATGCCCCAGTTGCGTCGTCCCGTAAAGCGTTTCGTTGAACTCCACCCCGTCCACGATCAACTGCAACTTACCTTCGTAAGCCCACAGCCCGCGAAAGCTCGGCCCAATCACGCCATTCACATCCGACCCCATGCCAAAGCCCGGCACTTGTTGCAAAATATCCGCCAAATCCCGCGCGCCCAAATCACGAATCTCCTGCGCCTGAATCACCGACACAATCCCCGGCTGTTCCCGCACGGGACGCGACTTGATGCTCGCGATATCAATCTTCACGCTGGCAAGCTGCGCGAGATCGAGTCCGCCAAAATCCATCGCCGCTGAATTGGTGGCGTTCTCCGCCTGCACCCGCCCAGTGATCGCCACCAGCAACGTCGCCAGCAGCCCGCCAATTATTTTTCTCAAGCAAGGGGTTAGTTTCATGGGAATAGCTTCTCTCCAGCCCGGCTCGTGAAAGCCGGGACGCTCGCTCCGCACATGATAGAAGTAGTCATGGCTCGTTCAGCGACCCGCACCGTAATTGCCCGCCAATTCACTGGCAATGCTTTTCTACCAAGCATCCGCCAAAAAGTTCAGCCGACAGGTTAAAACCCAAGCGCCCCGCCGTCCGGCAAAAACACTAGGTCACCCGCAGCATCGGCAGAACCAGAAAAGACTTTAGGAATTATTTTAGGAAAGATGACTTTGACAGAAGTGGACGGTGGGTCCGGTCGCGCTGCGACCGGACATTGACCGCGCAGCGGTCACTTTGTGGTCTGGCAACGTTTTGGTTCACGAATGATTCCGTCACCCGACGCTGCGCTCAGTGACGGGTTTTTCGCAGCGCGAAAAACGCCACCACCACACGCCTCACTTCCAAATCTCCAGCGCCGCCAACTGCCGCGTCGCCGCCGCCGCCCAACCCCGGTTCGCCGCCGGACTCGCCGGACTCGGATGCAGCACCAGCCCGAACTTCACGCCCGATTTTTCCAGCGCCAGTTCCGCCCGCTCTTTGGCGAACGCGCCCACACCCACCACCCACTCCGGCTCCAAAATTTCCACCACGCGCCGCAAATGTTCGTCGCACGCCGCAAATAATTTCTTCTGCTCGGACGCCGATAATTTATCCGGCGTCACGTTGCGTCCGCCGTCATCGCAAAAAACCAGCGGACAAAAATTCACCACGAAATGTTCCTTGAAAAAAGTCTCCGGCGCACCGAACCGTTCCGCGAACAAACCCCACAGCCGTTTCCCGCTCACCTCCGAACGCGTGCAGGCAAAGCCCGTCACCGGCCGTTTGGGATGCGCGTTTTTCGGCTGGGAAACCGGCGCGGAAATCTTGAGCCAATCGCGCACCGCCGCGACTTCACCGAACGGCACGCCGGTCTGCGCCATGCCAAACGGGCCGGGATTCATGCCGAGAAAGACGACGCGCTTTTTGCCCGCGCCAAATTTTTGGAGAAACATTTCATGCGGCTCCCGCGCGTAGTCCAGCGGATTGCCAACGTGCACGGCGGGCAGTGAGAATTTTATTTTCCCCACGCGCGCGGAAAGTTCCCGCGCCGCCACCACCAGTAAATCACCTGTGCCCGGACGGTTCAAATCACCATCCCGTGCGGGATCACGGCACCTTTGGGAATGATCACGATGCCGTCGCGAATGAAGTAGCGTTCGTGGTCGAGGTTCTCCGGCTTGCCGACGGGCGTGATGGTCACGTTGTTCCCGATGCGCGCGTTCTTATCAATGATGGCGTTCTCGATGCGACAGTTCTCACCCACGCCTACACGCGGCAAACCTTCGCGCTCGTGACGTTCGATGGAATCCTGCGCTTCGTAGTAATCACTCCCGAGCAAAATCACCCGGTTCAATTCCGTCCCCGAACCCACCAGCGTGCGCAAGCCCACGATGCTGCGGTTAATTTTTGCGCGGTTGATGATGCAACCGTCGGAGATCACTGCGTGGTCAATCTGCGCGCCGTTGATTTTGGAACCCGGCAGATAACGCGGACGCGAAAAAATCGGCGCGCTCATGTCGAAGAAATTAAAGCGCGGCAGTTCGCTCACCAAGTCCAAGTTCGCCTCGAAGAAACTGCGAATCGTGCCGATGTCTTCCCAGTAGCCTTCATAGACGTAGGAGAACACGCGGCGCGTGGTGATGGCGTGCGGGATGATGTGCTTGCCGAAATCCGAGAGCGGGTTATCCAGCAACTCGGCGATGACGTTGCGGTTGAAAACATAAATGCCCATCGAAGCGAGGAACGAATCGCCCTCGCGCTTCACGGCCAAATTCTGTTGCATCGCGGGCGAGAGCTTGAGCGTGTCCAGCACCGCGTCCTCTTTGGGTTTTTCCACGAAGCGCGTGATGCGGTTGTCGCCGTCAATCGCCATGATGCCAAGCGATTTTGCATCCGCGCGCCCGACCGGAATCGTGGCGATGGTGATTTCCGCGCCGGTGACAAGATGCTGCGTGACGACTTCCTCGAAATTCATCCGATACAACTGGTCGCCGGAAAGAATCACGAGCTGGTCGAAGTCGTGGTTCATGAAGTGCATCAGATTTTTCCGCACCGCGTCCGCCGTGCCTTCATACCACGACGTGTTCGTGAACGTCTGCTGCGCCGCGAGGATTTCCACGAAGCCGCTGGAGAAATGATCAAACTTGTAAGTGCGCGAAATGTGGCCGTGCAGCGACGTAGAATTGAACTGCGTCAAAACATAGATGCGGCGGAAACCGGAGTTGATGCAGTTCGAGATCGGAATGTCCACGAGGCGATACTTGCCCGCGAGCGGCACGGCCGGCTTCGCGCGATCCTTCGTCAACGGAAATAGCCGCGACCCCTGCCCGCCGCCCATGATGACGCAAAGAACTTTGCTCGTATTCG
>JBEEMY010000200.1:0-6032 GCA_041192415.1 Verrucomicrobiota bacterium
CGCGGCAATCTCCGCCGCCGAAAGCGCGACGCTGTGGATACGGAATTCATCCAGCAGCCCATTGAAATAAGGATCGGGCCACTGCGATTTGCCGAGGTAATTGTCCACCGTGCTGCCGAGGTTTGTAGGTTTGATCCTCATGTCCGCGTTGGTGCCAACTGCGGCGCCGTTCAGGTAAAGAATGCCGTTGGTTCCTTTGAGCGTCACCGCAACTTGATGCCAGACGCCCGTGGTCAGCGCGTTGGTGCCGGTGATCTGCTGCTCGCCGCCGGAACTATTCGTGGTGATTCCAAACCGCAGCCGCGTGGTGCTGCCGTTCTGCGGCGTGAGGAACATATAGGTCGTGGTGTCTTTGCCGAAATCAAAGACGCGAGTCCAGTTCGCGGTGGAATTCAATTTCACCCACGCCTCGATGGTGAAATTCGTCAGCGCGCTCACGATGCCCGCCGGCAGGCTAGCGTATTGCGACGAAGCGGACGCGAGCGTCAACTGTCCGCCGGACAAAGTTCCACTGACCGGCAGTGTGCCCGTCCAAGCCGGACCACCGACAGAATCTGCCACGAAAGTGCCGCCGGTTTCGCCAAAGCTGTAGCGGTGAACCAGCGTGGGCAATGGCGCGGTGGTGAACGACCAGACTGTGCCGATGTTCGTGTTTGCGCCGACGATTTCATCCACGCGCCAAAAATAATTCGTGGTCAAGGAGAGCGCGGGAGAAAAATTATTATTCGTCACCACGCCTAAAAATTGCGGCGACAACGTCGTGGCCTGCGCGACGGCGTTGGAATCCGTTCCCAAATAAATTGCATGCGACACGGCGTTGCTGCCGGGCGTCCAGCCGAGCGTGAGGTTGAACGCCACGTTCGTTGCGCCGTTCGCAGGCGAAGGATTTGACGCCGCGCCGACGGCGACAAATTTATCCAGCACGACCGTCGTGAGCGATTGCGCGGGCAGCGCGATTGAGGAACCCACGGGGCCGAGCGGTTGAAATTTATTCGTGCCGGCAGTTTGATAAACGCTGGATTGAAAAAACGGGAACGAACCGAAGCTCACACGCGCCGATAGCCGGGCTGGATGAAATAGGAAAAATGCTTCATGGACCAATAGCTTGGCGAATACCACCAGCCGTGCGACTGCGTGGGCGTGCCGGACGGCGCGTTGGTCCAGGTGGACTGCGGATTAAACGGATTTTCAATCTGAATCAGTCCGCCGTTGGTTCCCGGCCAAATTAAATTCCAATGGTTGTAGCCGCTGACCGATTCGACAACGAGCGAGTTGTGAATGAGCACCGCACATTCAATCATGTCGAACACATCGCCATATTCGGTCATGAAACGCGGCTTGTTCGGAAACACATTCGTCACCGAACTGATGGCAGTTAAGAATGAATCGCCCGTCGTGCCGCCATCGCCGTAAAGGTGGTGGGCCACGCCGTAAAAGCTGTTCGCGTTCAGCGTCGCGGCGTAGTTGTTCAGGTCGTTGAAAGAGATGTGGACACATTCCGGCGCGAGCAGTTTCGGCGGCGACGGCAGGTTGGTGAGTTTTTGATAGACCGCGTCGAGCGCCTTGGAATAGCTCGCGTAGTTCGTGCCATTCACCGTGTCCTCGGTTGGATGAAAAATACAGGAATCGTAACCCGCCACCCAGTCGGGTTCGTTTTGGATGCTGGCCCAGGTGAGATTCACGCCGTTTGACGAATACGACTTGATTGCGTCATACCAATAGTTCGCAAAATTCGTGTAAGCAAAACCGCCGCTGCTGTTCGTGATCAGCGTGCCACCGTTGCCGACCTGGCCGTTGCTTTTCAAAAACGCGGGCGGCGACCATGAACTCATGTAGATAGGAACGGAACGGCCTTCGATGCGATTGGCATTGGAAACAAAATCCGGCGCGTCCGGGTCCAGACTGTTCGTGTAGCGAAACCAATTTCCCAATCGCAACATCGAGAGGTTCAGTCCGGCGAAAGCGTTCGTGTAAATCTCCAGCTTGTAGGGATGCGACGTGACCCAGCCGTTGTAAAAACAGATCGCGCCGCCGAGGCCTTCGATGGTCTGAAACGTTTTGGTCGCATCAATGCCCGCGACCGGTGGCGGCGGCGGCGTGCCGTCGGTGGCGTTGTTGAGATTGGAAACGGTGAACGTATAACTCGCCATGCCGAAAACAAATTTGTCCAAGTCCAGCCCGTCCTCGCGTGCGCCGATTTGAAACGTCTGCGTCAGAGTGTTCGTGGTCACCGCGAAGGTCGCGCCGGAAGTGAACAGGGAAAGATTAATCCATTTCCACATCCCGCTGCCGAGCGTGCCGCCGCCGGTGACGACATCGGTGCCGTTGCTAAAACCCACGCCGCCCAATCCGTTCACGAGCATCCAGTCGGCATTATTCGTCGCCGATTTTGCGCCGAAGCCATTTCCGTAAAACATACTGTCGTCGTTGAAAGTGCCGGGGCCGACGCGAAGCCGTGCGTAAAGCTGGTAAGTGCCGTTGGTCGGAAACGTGACCGAATAAGTGGCGACGCGGTTGGAGCTGCCGGGATTGTTGCCCCCGCCGGTGCCGATAATGGTGAGGTAAGCCGGGCTGGCGCTGTTGCTCACGGCCCACTCGGAGCCGAGCGCGCCGGACTCCGCTTCGAAAGAAACGAATGCCGCGCGGACTGAAGTGGCGGCGAACACGGCGGACAAGATGACCATTAAAACAAACTTCAACATACGAGTTTTACGACCCAACCAGCCAAGGCACGCGTTAAATTTATTGGCAACCCAGCATCACCACCATACGACATCCATCGTATTCGGCACAACGCCATGCATGTTTGATTTCCCAATCACTCGCTGGTCTTGATGACGGCTGTCCCGACGCCCAATCCATCCGCCGTGGCCGCGAGCTTAATTTTTCCGGGCTGGCCGGGGATTCCACGAACAATCACCAGACCAAGTCCGTTGAACGTCTTGCGGTCGCGCGACTGAAACGATTCAAAGCTCGTCGGGTCGCCGTTGTCCGTAGCGACGATTTCACCTGGGCCTTCAATGTCGAAATGAATTCGATTGTCCGCACGCGGCGCAATCAAACCGTTTTTGTCCGTCACCATCACGGTGATGAAAGATAAATCTTTTCCGTCCGCGCTGATTTCTTTGCGGTCTGATTTGAGTTTGAGTTTGGCTGGATTGCCGGCGGTTTTCACTTCTTCCGTCGCCCACCGTTTGCCGTTTTTGTAAGCGACGACTTTGAGCGTGCCCGGCTGATAAATCACGTCATCCCAACGCAAGCGGTATTCAAACGCGCCTTTCTTTTTTCGCCCAAGCGATTTGCCGTTGAGAAAAAGTTCCGCCTCGTCGCCGGACGTGAAGACGTGAACCGGCGTCACCTGCCCGACGCGCTCCGGCCACGTCCAGTGTGGCAAAATGTGCGCCATCGGCAAATCGGAACGCCAGCGCGACTGGTAGAGATAGAACCGGTCTTTTGGAAAGCCCGCCAGATCAATGATTCCAAAATAAGAACTGCGCGCGCCGTAATATGGTGTTGGCTCGCCGAGATAATCCCAGCCGCTCCACACAAATTCTCCCGCCACAAAAAGATTATTGTCCTGCGCCGTGAACACTTTATCCGCCGAGGAGCCGAACTCCGCCGCGTAAAGTTCGTAGGCACTGACCATCTGTTTTTTGAGATCACCCCCCTGCCCTTCTTTGGCCGAGGCGCTGAAGTTAGTGCTGACCGGAAACAGATACGCCCCGCGCGCGCTCAACGCAGCGGCGCTCTCGGCGCTGACCACCATGCGGTCAGGAAATTGCTCGCGAAATTTTTCGTAGAGTGGCGGTGTGCGAATGCGTTTGGAACCTTCAAACTCTGGCGTGTCGCGAATGCCTTCGCCCTGATAGTTCAAGGCGATGACATCCACCGCCGCCGCGAAAGCAGAATCCGGTTTGGCGAAATTCATCGAGGCCGTTGCCGGGCGCGACGGGTCTTCCTCGTGTGCGAGCGCGATGAGTTCCCGCGCCACTTTCGCGCCGTCGTCGCCGGTGTATTGCTCGCCGACTTCGTTGCCGACGCTCCAGCAAAACACGGACGGATGATTCCGGTCGCGGCGCATGAAGGCGCGCACATCCGCCTCGTGCCAGTCGGCAAATATGAAGTGAAAATCAAACGATGTTTTCTGCCGCAGCCACGCGTCGAAAATTTCGTCCATCACAAGAAAGCCCATGCGGTCGGTCAGTTCCAACAGCTCTGGCGCGGGCGGATTGTGCGCCATGCGAATCGCGTTGCAGCCCATCTCGCGGAGAATTTCAAGCTGCCGCTCCGCCGCGCGCACGTTGAACGCCGCGCCCAGCGCGCCGAGGTCGTGATGCTGGTTCACGCCCTGAATGCGGATGCGCTCGCCGTTCACGAACAGGCCATTGGGTTTGCAATCGATCTTGCGGATGCCGAAACCAGTCTCGTAGCAATCTACAATTTTTCCGTCCTGCGAAACCGTCATGACGGCAACGTAGCGGTTCGGCTGCTGCGTTGGCGGTGGCCCCCAGAGTTTTGGATTAGTGATGCTGGCCGCGCCTTCAACCACCGCGTTTGAACCGGCGGCAATCGTCAAATCTTTCGCCGTAATTTTTGCGACCGCCGCACCAGATTTTTTCCCGTTCGCATCCAGCGCAAAAATTTCCGTCGCCACGCTGACGCTCGCAGGCAGTTTGGAATCATTGTCCACCGTCACTTTCAAATTCACTGTGGCGCGCTCGCGGGAAACTTCGGGCGTCGTAATGAACGTCCCCCATTGACCGATGTGCACCGGCTGCGTCTTGGTCAGCCAGACGTTCCGATAAATTCCTGCGCCCGGATACCAGCGTGAAAAGTCAGGCGGATTATCGAGCCGGATGGCGAGTTGATTTTCGCCGTCGAATTTTACGAACGGCGTCAAATCCACGCGCCACGACGCGTAGCCATACGGCCAGCCGCCGACGAGCTGGCCGTTCAGCCACACCGCCGCGTGCGACATCGCGCCATCCACATCGAGAAAAATTTCTTTGCCCGCGTCGCTGGCCGGGATGTCGAGCTGCTTGCGATACCAGCCGATGCCCGGACTCGGCAATCGCCCCATGCCGCCGCCCACACCGCCGGCCTCCGCCGGGCCGAAGCCTGCAAGCGGTGGATTTGAACTGGTGCGCGCCCTGCCGACAGCAGTCTCGGCTCCGACAGCTTCGGCCCGGCGAAGGCCGGAGTTGAACGGCCCTTCGATCGCCCAATCGTGCGGCAGATTCACCGTGCGCCATTTGCTGTCGTCGAAATTATTTTGCACATACGCGACCTCGCCGCCGGGATTTCCATCGGGCCACACAAAATGTTTTGCCGAGTCTTTGATGAAGCGGTTGGCCGCCGTCAGAATCCAAGGCTTGAGCACGCGATTGGTCGCAGCAAAAAGTTTCGCGGCGTCTTCCGTCGCTTCGGCGAGGCGCTCTTTTTGATCTTCGCCTTTCGCAACCGGTCGAACGTCATAGAGAAGATTGTCCGAATTGAAATTCGTCGGATCGCCCTTGATGAAGCGCCAGTTGTCGTTGATGGAAATCCGTTCGCGCGGCGCGGCAGCGGCCACGGCGATTCCAGCGGCAAGGGCGAACAGAATGACAAAGGCAGAGCGTTTCATCGGCGACGGCTTCGATTATCAGGGAACAAACAGGTTCAAATCAATCGCATCCGCCATCGCTTTATAGCCGAGCACGTTCAAGTGCAACCAATCGTTGGCATTCACGCCGGGGTAGTATATCGCTTGAAAATTCGTCAGCGTCACCGGATCACCACGCGTTGACCGCCTGTCGCTCGGCTTCATGGGCCACGGTGTAGTAGCCGTTGCCGCCGAATGGAGTGATCGTCGCACCATACGCCCGAAGGCCACGGGCGTGGGCTTTGTTGGCGAACGCCTGATAGACGGGAACCATGCTCGCGGCCGTGGTGCCGCTGCCGATGTCGTTGACGCCTTCAAAACAGATGAAGTAGCGCACGCCATTCTGACCAAGCACGTCGCGGTCAAACCGGTTTTGCGCCGCTACGCCGAG
>JBEEMY010000201.1:0-4926 GCA_041192415.1 Verrucomicrobiota bacterium
GGCGAGGCCGACCGCTGGCGCAACATCACGGACGTGAAAGCCCAGCCCCAGCGCGGGCTGGAACTCGGCCATTGCAGCGGCCCGGATCATTATCTCGACCTTGAGGAGATTGCCGAATACGACCTCACGCCCACCAACTTGCCGCCGTTCCGCTATCAGTTCGTGGCCGATATCGCCCTCGCGCGGCAACAGCATCCCGAACGTTTCCCCGCGATTGACCCGGCGAAAAATTCCGATCACACCCGCGAGCTGTGCGGCTTTCTGCCGTGGGCCATCAATGAAAATTTTCAGAAGCTGCAATCCGGTTTCAGCACGCTCGCCGCGCTGGAAAAACACGGCGGCACGCCGTCGGAAATCTCCAATGCCCAGCAGGACATCATCTATGTCATGGGCGTGATGGGGCATTTCGTGGGCGATGCCAGCCAGCCGCTGCACGCGACGAAGCATCACCACGGCTGGGTAACGAACGCGGTGGACGGCAACCCGAACCACTACACGACTTCGTTCCGTTTTCACGCGTGGATTGACGGCGGATTTTTCAACAAGACCGGCGGGGTGGACGTTAAAAAAATGACCACGCAAATTCAGCCCGCGTCGGAAATTCCGCGCGCTTTGGATGCCGATGGAATTTTTCCGGAAGCCGTAGATTTTGTTGTGCAAGCGAACAAGCTGGTGGAACCGCTCTACATTTTGGATCGCGACGGCAAGCTCTCGAACAAACCCGGTCGTGGCGCGGAAGGCCGCGCGTTTCTGGAAACGCAAATGGTGAAGAGCGGGCAACTGCTCGGCAACATCTGGTTCACCGCGTATCACACCGCGCCCGAAGACACGTTCCTGATTAAAAATCTCGAGGAGCGCGCCGCCGCTGCCGCCACGAATGCGCCCACCGCGCCTTCCGCGCTGAAGGTCATCACGGACGACGCCAAATGAATTCCGCCGCGTCGCGCGTCGCCGCCGCCGTCGGATTTTTCGCGGTGTTGCTCGGCGCGTTCGGCGCGCACGGGCTGAAAGACTTGCTCGCTCAAAACGGCACGGCAGCCATCTGGGACAAGGCGGTTCTCTACCACTTAATCCACGCGGTGATGCTGTTCGTGCTGGCGCAAATGAAGCCGTTTCCGCGCGTCGCGTGGTGGAGTTTTCTCGCCGGGATTTTATTTTTCTCCGGCTCGCTCTACTGGCTCGCCGTCACAAACGTCCGCTGGCCCGGCGCGATTACGCCGTTGGGCGGCGTAAGTTTTTTGGTGGGCTGGGCGTGGCTGGTGTGCAAGCCGTCACGCGGCTAACTTTCACCGCCGCATTCCCCCCGCCATCTTCAAACCGTGGCTCTCCGGCGAGTTGGTGCGTTTCTTAATGGCATCCACGCGCTGGTGCATGAGCTGTTTGTTCACGCTGTAGAGCAGCGCAGTTTCGTCCGTGATGAGATCATCCTCGAACGCCTTCGCGAGCGATTGTTCAAAACTATGCCAGCCCATCGTGCCGCCCGCCTCGATGATGTCCGAGAAACGGCGGTTCTCACTTTCACCAAGCTGGATGGCCTCGCGGCTGCGGAGGCTGCTGCCCAAAAGTTCCGTGACCAGCAAACGTCCGCCTTCCTTTTTCGGCACAAGCCGCTGGCTGACGACGTAACGCAAACTGCCCACAAGCCGTTCGCGCACCTGCAACTCCTCGTCCTTGCTGAACATCCCGAGAATGCGGTTGATGGTCTGCCCCGCGCTGATCGTGTGCAACGTGGAATAAACCACGTGCCCCGTCTCGCCGGCGGTCAGCGCAATGTCCATCGTCTCGCGGTCGCGAATTTCGCCGACGAGAATAATTTTCGGCGCCTGCCGCAACGCCGCGCGCAGGCCGTCGGGAAAATTGTAAAAATCGCGCCCCATCTCGCGCTGGCTGAAGGTGGACTTCAACTGCGGATGCAGAAATTCAATCGGGTCTTCCAGCGTGACGACGTGACATTCGTTGTTCAGATTCACTTCGTTCAACAGCGCCGCGAGCGTCGTCGTCTTGCCGCTGCCCGTGCCGCCGGTCACAAAGATGAGGCCGTTCTTCTCCTTGATGATCTCGTTGAACACCGGCGCGAGGCGCAATTTTTCCATCGAAGGGATTTGCGAAGACAGGCGGCGCAGCACCATCGCGTATTTGCCCGTCTGCCGGTAGATGTTCACGCGGAAACGGCAGATGCCTTCGAGCGAATAACTGCAATCGCACGAGCCAGCCTTGGCGAGATCGCTGATGAGCCGCTCGTTGCCGCCGATGATGGCGCCCGCCAGACTTTCCGTGCGGTCGCCGGTCAGCACCGGCTCCGTCACGCCCGGGGCTGGTCCCAGCCGCCCGTGAATTTCCGCCTGCGGTGGCTTGCCCGCGACAAACAGCAAATCCGAAATCCCCTCCGCGCTTTGAATGAGGCTCGTGAGCAGTTGGTTCAAGTCTTCAATCGTGGTGGTTTTCATGATGGCGGAAAAATTAGTTGGTGCGAGAGGCTATCGCTCAACGCCGTCAGCCAACAAGCCGAAATGCGCCAGAAATTTTTCCGTCAGCCCAAGCTGCGCGGTAACCGACTTTGGTAAATCGGCGGCTGGCAAACGCAAAACCAATTCTCTAAACTCCGCCGCAATGTCATCTGCGTTCGCCGAACACTGGCCGGAAACTTTTCGCTATGCGAAAAAGTTTTCGCCGTTTTACCGCGAACTGTTTCGGAAATTCAAAAGCCTTCCACGCTTGGAAGAACTGCCGACGGTGGATAAAACCGTTTTATCCGAACGCAATCTGGATTTCCTCTGCGTCCCGCGTTCGCGCATCGCGGAAATCGTCACCACCAGCGGCACGACCGGCAAGCCGCTGCTCTGGATGCTCACGGAATCCGATGTGCAACGGCTCGCGGTGAATGAAAAAATTTCCTTCGAGTGCGCCGGACTCACGCCGCGCGATACCGTGCTGGTCGCCGTCGCGCTAGATCGTTGCTTCATCGCCGGCCTCGCCTACTGGCAGGGTTTACGCGAACTCGGCTGCGCCGTCGTGCGCGTTGGCGCGTCCTCGCCGCTGCTGGTTTTGGAAATGATCGAGCGCGTGCAGCCGACGGCCATCGTCGCCGTGCCATCGTTCCTGCGCGTCATCGCGGAGAAGGCGCGCGAAACAAAATTCAATCTTAAAGGTTGCTCCGTGAAAAAAGCCGTCTGCATCGGCGAGCCCATCCGAGACGGAAAATTTTCACTGAACACCTCCGGGCGCGCGATTGAAGCCGCGTGGGGCGCAAAAGTTTTTTCCACTTACGGCGTGACGGAGTTGGCGAATTCGCTCTGTGAATGTAGCGCGGGCAAGGGCGGCCATCTGCACGACCAGCAGTTGCATCTGGAAATTTTGGATGAGGACGGAAAGGCTCTGCCCGACGGCGTGGTTGGCGAAGTCGTCGCCACCACGTTCGGCGTGGAAGCGATGCCGCTCATCCGCTACCGCACCGGCGATTGCGCGGCGATGTTCTCGACCAAGTGCCAATGCGGCCGGACTACGCCGCGCCTCGGCCCGATTGTTGGGCGTAAAAATCAGAAGTTAAAATTCAAAGGCACGTCGCTATTCCCCTCAACGTTGCAGGCCGTGCTGGAAGAATCCGGCGTGGAAAAATTTGTCGTCATCGTGCGGCGGGAAAGTGAATTAAGCGACGCGGTTGAAATTTTATTTCACGGCAGCGCTTCGGCGGTAAGTTTGCGCGAGGCCGTGCAGGCGCGGGCAAAAATCACGCCACACATCCGCCGCGCCACGCGGACGGAGATTGAAAAATTGCAGCTTCCGCCGAACACACGGAAGCGGCGAACGTTCGTGGATCTGCGATGAAGCCTTGCATTCTCATCCCATGCTTCAACCACCCGACGACGGTCGCGGCGGTCGTGGCGGACGCACAAAAATTTGCGCCGGTCATCGTGGTGGATGATGGCTCCACGCTGCCGCTGCCGGAATTGCCCGGCTGCGATCTGGTGAAGCTTGCACAAAACGTCGGCAAGGGCGCAGCATTGCGCGCCGGTTTTCAGCGCGCAATTGAACTTGGCTACACGCACGCCATCACGATGGATGCGGACGGACAGCATTACGCAGAAGATTTGCCGAAATTTCTCGAAGCCACCAGCGCGCAGCCAGAAAGTTTCATCGTCGGCGTGCGCGATCTGGTTGCCGCCGGCTGTCCCGGCCACCGCCAGCGGTCGAACGCGGTCTCCAGTTTTTGGTTTCGCGTGGAGACCGGTGTGAAGTTGCCGGACACGCAATGCGGCTTCCGTTGTTACCCGCTGGCGCTGGTGAAAAAACTTTTCGTCAAGTCGCAGCGCTACGCCTACGAACTGGAATTCATGGTGCGCGCGGCGTGGGTCGGCACGCCGCTCGTGGCCGTGCCAGTGAAATGCACCTACAACGACGGCATCCGCAACTCGCACTTTCGCCCGGTGGTGGACTTGTGGCGCATCACGAGCATGAACATCAAGCTCGTGCTGCAATCGTGGTTCGTGCCGCGCGGATTGCGCACGGAATGGTCGTTTGGCGTGGAGACGACGCGGCGGCAGACGCTGAAGGAAATTTTTTCAGAGAACGCGCATGAGCCGTCGCGGCTGGCGTGCGCGGTCGGGCTGGGATTGTTTATCGGCATCGCGCCGCTCTGGGGCATCCAGATGGCCACGGTCGCGGTGATCGCGCACAAGCTGCGGTTGAACAAAGCCATCGCGCTCGTCGCCAGCAACATCTCGTTCGGACCGGGCGCGATTGTCGTCACCGCCATGTCCATCGTGACCGGCCACTGGATTTTCACCGGCGAACGCCTGCCGATTCCACCGCCGGTGGATTACCATAAAATAAATATTTATTTTAAAGAATGGGTCGTCGGCAGCGTGGTGTTCGGACTCATCGTTGGAATTTTTGGAACGGCTGTGGCCTATCTCATCAGCCGGTGGG